>DAOPXQ010000297.1:0-2921 GCA_035352395.1 Treponemataceae bacterium
AGATCATTTCCCCCCATAGGCCTCGGCAAGGACGGTATCCTTGTTCTTTTGGGCTTCGGCCTTTCTCGCCGCATCCTTGCTGGTGGCAAGCACAAGGTCGTACATCTCCACCGCGCGGTCGTAATTCCCCGTCATATAGCTTGCCCGGGCGAGGATGAACATCGCGTCCAGGTTGCGCTTTTCGAGCGAGACGAGCTTTTCCAGGTGAGGAAGAGCCTTATCCGGGCGATTAAGCTCGAACACGTAAATAACCGAAAGCCCGTAAAGGGCCCTAGCGTAGTTCGGCTCAAGCTCGAGGGCTCGCAGATACGCGGACTCCGAAAGCGCAAGGTAGTTGTCGCGCTCGGCGCGGCTTCCCCTCGCTTCGAAATCAAGGGCCGATTTAGCCATGTAGCCCGCGCATACGCCGACGTAGTAATAGAGATTCTGATTGGTAGGATAATAGGTAATGGCCTCGCGGAAGGTTTCCAGGGCCTTACCGTACATCTTGCTATCGAGGTAGCGGGTGCCGAGGATCTTGTACCAAATGCCGATACGCACGTCCGCGTTCAGGATATCCTCGATGCGGTTCTGGTATTTCTTTATCGCGTCGCTCAGTTCCTCGGGAGTGGTCGGGCTATCGACGCCTTCCTCGAGCGCCTGCATGCGCCTAATCTGGTTCGTGTTCGGTCCGCATCCTGAGAGGAACGCCTGGCTCGCGAGGCAAAGGGCCGCGACCGCGATAACCATCGAGTGTTTCATGCCAACCTCCTTGAAAGCAATGTATCCTTCGGCTCAGTCTTCTGCCCGATAATTATCGAAGAAATCATCATGATACAGCCTGAGCGACTCGTCGTCGACGTGAGTATATACCTGAGTCGTCGTGATGTCAGCGTGGCCGAGCAATTCCTGCACGGAGCGAAGGTCGGCGCCGCCCGAAAGTAGGTGCGTAGCGAAGGAATGTCTGAGGGTATGAACCTTTCCGCGCAGGCCGGAAAGGACCTCGACGTCCTGAAAGCGCGCCCAGATGCCCTTGCGCGTAATACCCACTCCTCGATTATTGACGAATAGCGGCTTAACGGCCCGGCCCCGGGTCAGTATGCCCCTGGCTTCATCGATATACAGGGTAAGCCAACGGCGTGCCTCGTCGCCGAACGGGACCATTCGTTCCTTGCCGCCCTTGCCGCGCACCATCAAGACGCGCTCGTCGAAGTGGACGTCCGAAATCACGAGGCCAGAGGCCTCGCTTACGCGCAAGCCGCACGAATAGATGAGCTCGAACAGCGCGCGGTCGCGCAGTCCCAGAGGGGAGTCGGTCTTGATGGCGCCGAGAAAGGAATCAATCTCGGATTGATCGAAGACTAAAGGGAGGGATTTTCCGCGCTTGGGGCTTTCCAGCAAATCCGCGGGGTTGTCCTCGCGGGCTCGCTCCATTATCAGGTATCGAAAGAAAGAACGAAGGGCGGCGATATCCTTCGCGACGGTTTTACCGTCCATGCCCGCATCCGTCCGCCCGAGGATAAACGAAATGCAATCGTCGGTCGTCGCCGATTCGCGCTTTTTTCCCGAGGCTTCCATCTCGCGGGAAAAAAGCCGGATCGTGGCGGAATAAGTCTCCGCGGTCAGGCGCGAGCGGGCTTCGCCGGTAACGAGATACGCGGCAAACCCGTCGATAAGTCTATCGCTCAGGCCTGACCCTTCTGCTGCATGCGAACGACGGTCGGCGTCTCAAGATCGTCGCCGGCGCGCGGCGTGATCGCGCTTGGCATGACTTGCGACGAGTTGCGGGTACCAAGACCCGTCGAAGGTTTGGGGTTCCGCTCGCTCAGCTGACGCCATTCGGTGCCGGTCATGAAATCGCCGGACTTCTGCTCGCCCGCCCGTTGCTGCTGCTGTTGCTGGGCGGCCAGCGCGTTGCGGTCTATCGCGATCTGATACGAGCTGGAAATGAATCCGGTCGCGATCACGGTGACGCTTATCTTGTCGCCGTAGCTGTTGTCTATCGCCGTTCCGTAGATGATGAGCGCGTCGGGATCCGCGTTCGCGGTGACGATGTTAACGATCTCTTCCACCTCGAGCAGCGTAAGCTCCTCGCTTCCGGTGATATTGATAAGGATGTGGTTCGCGCCCTCGATGTGGGAATCCTCGAGCAGGGGATTGTTGATCGCGTCGGTCGCGGCGTCGACGGCGCGGTTATCGCCCTCGCCGGTGCCGATTCCCATGATCGCGTCGCCTTGGCCCTCCATCGTGGTCTTGACGTCCGCGAAGTCTATGTTAATGATGCCGGGATGCGTAATCAGGTCGGAGATTCCCTGCACGGCTTGCCTCAGCACGTCGTCGGCCATGATGAACGCCTGCTTGATCGGAGTTCGCCTGTCCACGAGCTTGAGGAGATGCTGATTGGGGATGACGATGAGCGTGTCGACGGACTTGCGAAGCTTCTCGATTCCTTCCTCGGCAAGCCGCTGCTTGACCTTGCCCTCGAAGTCGAACGGACGAGTGACGATGCCGACCGTAAGGGCTCCCTGCTCGCGCGCGATCTGCGCGATGACGGGAACGGCGCCGGTTCCGGTGCCGCCGCCCATTCCTGCGGTGACGAACACCATGTCGGAACCGCGAACGGCGTTCGCTATGAGCTCGGTGTCCTCCATCGCGGCCTTCTCGCCCACTTCGGGCTTGCCGCCCGCGCCGAGGCCGCCGGTAAGCTTGGACCCGATCGCGAGTTTCATCGGCGCGTTAGAGTAGTTCAGTGCCTGAAGATCCGTGTTTGCCACGAGAAAGTCCACGTTCTGAAGACCGGCCGCCATCATGCGATTGACGGCGTTAGACCCGCCGCCGCCCGCGCCGATCACCTTGATGACCGTGGGGTTGATCTCCTTTTGCTGAAGAACCTCAATATTCATAAGTTTTCCCCTCCCAGAAAAAACCTGCCGACGTACGAT
>DAOPXQ010000298.1:0-2918 GCA_035352395.1 Treponemataceae bacterium
ATCGGCTACTTCACGGACGAGAAGAACCCGATATTGAAGGATCACGCCCTTAAGGTACTAAGCGACCCATACTCATATAAAAAATCGACGGTTAGAGCGATGCTCGACTACGCCATGCGGCTTCCGCTCATGGACGCTGCGCCAAGCGTAAGGAAAATGATAGAGGACGATAATCGGGATTTTCTGGATAAGACCGTGCAGACGCTCGGAAAGATCGGCTCTTCCGAGGACGCCAAGTACCTGGTTGGATATATGTCCGGAGAGATCGAGGGTGACGAAAAAACCCGGCTGATAATCCGGCAAAACGTCATGACCGCGATAGGGGAGCTTAAATGCTCGGAGATAGCGCCTGATTTAATCGAGATCGCGCGCGACGAGGACGAGAATACCGTGATTCGCGCTACCGCCGGCGTCGCCGCGGGGAAGTTGCTCGATTCAAACGCAATCCCCGCGCTCGTGGATTTCTTCTCAAACACAGACCCAATCTTGCGATCCGCGGCCATTAACGGGCTTTCCAATTTCGACACGCCCGAGGCGCGTTCAATCCTTATGGAAGGGATCAAGGATTCGCACTATAAGGTAAGGCTCGACTCGATCGACGCGGTTACAAGGGCCAAGATGGATGAATCCGTTGACTTTCTGCTTTTTCGGGCAAGGACGGATCCGGTTGAGCAAGTTCGCATAAAGGCCATAGAATCCCTCGCGATTTTCGGCGGATCCGCGTCCAACGACTGGCTCGTCGAGAGCTTCAAGGACGAGAAGGCCACGGATAAGGTCCGCGTAAGGATAGCGTCTTCTCTGTTGGAGAAAAACCCGGCGTTACTAATGGCGGACTTCAACAAAGTGATCCTGGGCACGCTGAAGGATGACAAGAAAAAAGAGCTCAGATACGCGTTCGGAAAACTCATAACGGAAAAAAACGTCGCTGATTCCGAACCGATAGCGATTGCCTATCTTTCGCACAAGGATACCCTAACCAAGAGTATCGGACTTGATATGTACGAGAAGTTCAAGTTCCCCGGAGTCACCGAGATTGTCGAGGGAATTGCCAAGGACGATAAAATGGGAGCCCTGCAGCGCAGGGCCAAGAAGATTCTGGGTATTACCGACGTCAGTAAGTGATTGAGGTCAGCATCTTGTTCAGGCGGGCCACCGGATCCTCGAACACGCCGAAGCCGAACGTGATCTCGTAGGCCTTGTCGGAAACGATCTTAAACTTCTTGCCAAGGCAATCGGGTATGACGTTCTGGTTTTCGTCGGGGAAATACTCGGGTTTGAGGATGGCGAGAGAGCAGGTTTCCCCATCGTAGCGAATCTCCGCGATATTCGCGGGGAACTTCACGAGGAAAACCAGGAACGCGGATTGTCCGCCGCCTATCGAGAGGCGCGATCCGGCCTTCATCATATGCACGTTTCTCTTGCCGATATACGGGTTCTGCCTATCGACCAAAAGCTCAAGCATGATGTTCCCGTTCTTACGAACGGCGATGGCTTCCGACGCGCTAGCGCCGGTGAATTTCGCGACTTGTGCAGGCTTCTGAACGGCGGTATTGAGTACGGAAAGCCGCTCTCTGTTCTCTTCCGCGATGGACGAGGCGAGCGCGTTAACGCTTGCGAGCTTTGTGGCATCCGTCGAATCCAATTCCTTGGGATACTCTCGTTTCTCATCCTGATACGTATACGCGGGTTTACCCGAAGCCACTGAATTCGCCGACGCGAAGGCGGAAATAGCCGAAGCGGATTCTTTTGCGACCGCCGACTCATATGTGTCGTATTTTTCGCCTGAGGCCGGGGCTGACTCCATTGCAGTGGCGGTCGCCGCGGGCTGTGCGGAACTCGTTCGGCCTTTTCCTTTTACGGTCAACGAAGCCGCTACCGGTGTCGTCGCCATTATGGCCGCAGGCTCCATGACTCGTTTCGCGCTTACGGCGTTGGTTTCCGCCTCGGACGCGGATCGTATCGCTTCCGACGCGGGATGCGTGGTTTTCTTGACGATAAACATTAGCAGAAACACGACGAGCAGAATCACGGCAAGTATGAAGGCGATCGTCAATGCAAAGCCCACGCCGGAACGAAGCAGCATGCTAACCGAGAATCCCGTCAAAGTGAAATTAAGCGTGCCGGTTTGGGGGATTACTCGCAGGTTATCGGAAAACTCGAGACGAATGGGAACGCTTTGCGGTCCCTTGGGCATTGTCGGCGGGATGTGAAGCTCCGCGTGCATGGTACCGCGGCCCTTCGGAGACAGCGTTAGGAACGAAGGCTTGCCCAAAATGTTCACGTCATCCGCATAGACGCCCGAAAGCTCCATGTTTACCGCTTCGCCGGACGTGTTCGTTATCTTGAGCGGAAGATCCAGGATACGTGCCTGTTTTCCAAGGTTTCCGGGAAACTCTACTTCTGGCATCAAAAAAACGGAATCCACGAAGTTAATAGGTACGTCCGACGACGGCAAGGTACTCGTCGTTATCCCAATATCGTCGGCAAAACTGCCGGATACGTCGTAGTATTGCTTTACCGCGCCATCGGTAGGCTTGGCGTCCGAGTTTTTGGCATTCGAGTCTTTAGAGCCGGAGTCTTTCTGCAATTCAACGTTGTCGAGCGACACGATGCGAACGTTTTCGGGGAAGGGTAGTTTGATATAAAAAACATTCCAGCCGGCGCCGCGAATCTTTCGGGAGATCGTCGATATTTCGGTTTTTACCTGACCGTTATCCATCGCGGCATAGGGGCTGCTTGCCGGCGGATTGAAGATTCCGTCGGAGATAACGATGATGATTTTGTTGCGAAGCTGGTCAAGGCTCGACACATACTGCCAGGTATAATGCAAGCCGGAAATGAAATCCGAATTCTGCCCAAGCGGGTAGAGCAGCATAAAACCGGATACGACCCTGGAAAGGTCCGCCTCGGTATTGATA
>DAOPXQ010000299.1:0-2907 GCA_035352395.1 Treponemataceae bacterium
AAATGCTGGGTCGGGTTTACCCGGGCGATCCCGACGGGAAAGCTCGTGAAGGGGGAAAGGGCGACGCCCAAGGCGATGAAGACGATCGCGTACGCGGTCTTTTTTACGGTGAGGTCTGAGTGGATAGTGCGAGTGGGAATCATGGTAACTCCTTGAATGGTCCTATTTGCGCGCCACCAAGGATTGGGGACGGATCCCCAAAAGAACGGAAGTGAACTCAATACTCCCTTCGCCGGCATGATCCGGATCAGGTACTAAGGGTAGGCTTCGATAATTGCCTTCTCAGCCCGCGCGAGCGGACACCCCTGATGAGCGCGCTTTACCATAGAGCGAAGCCCTGCCCCGTGTCAATCGCGGTTGAATGGGTAAAATTCCTTGTCACGATACGCGGGGATTCTGGTATAATCAATGAAAATGCTGAAATGAAAAAAAGGGAGATATATATGAAACAGGGTTTTGCACTGTGCCTTTGTATCCTTCTCGCTACCGTGCCGTTTTTCGTTTCCGCGGAGACCTCGCCTGTTGCGGCGAAGCCGCGAATCGCCGTGTACGGCATGGTTAACCTGATCGAGGACGAATCATGGAACGGACCGACCGAAACGGCAACCGCCAATCTCATGACGCTTTTCAGAATGCTCGGTTCCTACGAGGTCGTTCCGGCAGCGGGTCTTCCCAGAAATCTCACCGACGCGGGGCTGACCGCGTGGTGCCGCGGGAATGGAGCTGATTATTTCGTGTATGGCATGGCGCTTCCCTCCGGGAAGAAGAGTCAAGCGTATACCCTGACTCTCTTCGACGGTGGGAAGGGAACGACGGCGTTTATGAAATCGGAGCGGGGACAGTCAATCCAGGACCTTTACGTCGCCTGCGACCGCTTGTCCGTCGCCGCCGCGGAATCGCTCGTTGGCCACAAAATCGCTTTCGGCATGATCGAGTTCGCTAACGAGGGCGAGAAGGGCGATTTCGTCGCCTGGATTGACGGCGAGCGGATGAAGGATAACCCGGATTTCTTGAGCAGAATCGTCGCGGGAAGGCATAACGTCAAGGTTACCCGGCCGGTCGGCGACGCGGAAGTTCTCGTCAAGGAAACGGGACTCGAGGTAGTCGAGGGAAAGACTGCGCGGTTTACCTTTGAGCTTAAGCCGATCGACAAGGCGGCGCTTGCCCAGGCCGCCCAGACCGCGATCTCAGGGTATGCGCGCATTAAAAAGGGGAATTTTTTGATGGGTTCAAACGTGATCAACGTTACCCTGGTATATGAAGGCACTCGCGTCTTCATTACGAGTCCGCAGCACCTGGTCGTCTTGAGCGAGTATGTACTGGGAACGACCGAGGTGACGCAGGAACAATACGAATCGGTTATCGGTGCTAACCCAAGCCGATTCAAGGGGGCGAATCTCCCCGTCGAGGGCGTTACCTGGGTCGAGGCCTGTATCTACTGTAACCGACTGAGTATGCGCGAAGGCTACTCGCCTGCGTATGTCATCATCGGGAACGACGTTTCCTGGGATGAAACGGCGGACGGCTATCGGCTTCCGACCGACGCCGAATGGGAATACGCCTGCCGTATCGGCGACCAAAAGAATCCTGTCTACAATTATAATTGTCTGGGGAAATTTACCCTGAATCCCGAAGAGAAGAATAAAAAAAAGCGGATAAAGACCGCACCCGTCGGAACCTACGGCGCGAATGGTTTTGGCCTCTACGATATGCACGGGAACGTCTCCGAATGGTGCTGGGACCGGTTTGGGGCCTATTCAGGCGCCAAGGAAACTGACCCGACGGGACCGTCGGTGGGAAACTCCCGCGTTCAGCGCGGCGGTGACTGGACCTCTGACGAGTTTTGGTGCGGGGAATGCTTGCGGAACCCAGTTCTGCCCTCGGGCACCGGGGGTTTTCGTGTAGCCCGTTCGATATTCCCCCGGGAAGCCAAACGATGATCCGCGGGATCGACTTGCCAAAGGAGAGAGCAATGAATAAACGATTACTATGCCTTCTGTGCCTTGTACTCACCCTCGGCCTTTCCTTCGCGGAAACGGGACGTAAACCTGATAATGGGTCTGCCTCTGATGCGGGAAATGGCAAGCCCCGGGTGGCGGTATTCGGACTCGTCAACCTGACGGGGGATCAGTCCTTCAGCATCCCGGCAGAAACCGCCAATGACGGCCTTTCCCTCATCCTTCGCATGCTTCAGCGTTACGAAGTTGTCTCTGTCGACGAACTGCCTCGTGATCTTTCCAACAAGGGCCTGAGCGCGTGGTGCCTCGCGCACGGCGCAAACTATTTTCTCTACGGTACGATCCTTCCGGGATCTGGTGGTTCGCAGGAATACCGCATAGCGGTGTACGATAATCTCAAAGGGCAAATCACAATTCGGAAGGCGGAACGGGGTGAATCGGTCTTCGACGTCTTTTCGGTCTGCGATAGCCTAACCAATTCCGTCGCCGAGGCTCTTGTCGGGCATCGCCTTGTCTTTGGCTCTCTCGAGTTCGCGAACGCAGGGTACAAGGATGACTTTACCGTATGGATCGACGGTCTACGCCTCGCCGATAATCCCTCGACGGTTGAGCGCATTATCGCGGGAACGCATACGATACGGATTACCCGAATGATCTACCAAAAGGATACCCCCATCCTTGAGCGCGAGGTCACGGTCGTCGAGGGAAAGCCGACTCGCTTCGAGTTCGCGCTCGAGGAAGTTCGCGACGCTTCCGCCGCGCCGATCATCGCCGCCGGCGGAGTGATCATCCCTCCGTATGTCAAGATTGCCGGGGGATGGTTTACCATGGGAGACGATACCGTGTATGACGGCTTTGACGTTGGGGGCAGTAACATCGTTGGGCAAGCCCGCCCCGCGCATACGGTCAGCGTGAGGGATTTTATCATGGGAACGACCGAGGTTACGCA
>DAOPXQ010000300.1:0-2902 GCA_035352395.1 Treponemataceae bacterium
CCTTTTCCATGTCGGAGCCGTCCGCTATCAGGATGAGCCCCGCCTCGATCGAGGCGATACGGCGGGATGCCATGTGGCCGATAATGCCCTCGAGGGCGACGGCGCGGATAACCACGCGGCGCTCAAGGTCGTTGGGAAATTCCTTCTCAAGAACGCGTTCTATGATGGGCTTGGCGAGGGTCATGCTGAATAGCTCGTGGTCCTGCCGGCCCATCGACATCCCGAGGTCGTGCAGGAACGAGGCGAATATGATCGCGGAAAGGCTGTCGTCGAGCGTGCCCGCGTTTTCGGTTTCAAGGCTGGTCTTGATCCCCGCGCCGTGGAGGAGGTTCATCATCTGCACGGCGTTGCGCGTGACCGTCCTCATGTGGACGGGACCGTGGTCGTTGTAGCCCAGGCGCACGATGGAGACCGTGTTGGCGTATTCTTGCATCTGCTGCACCTCGACGTCTTCCATCAGGTCGCAGGCGATTCGGTAGGCGGCGCTTTTCGGGTCGAGTTCCTCGAGGATCTTCTTTTCGATCGAGATTTCTTTTGGCGATTTCATCGCCTTTAATATAGCGGCGCGGGACGCAGATAGGCAAGCTGCGTCGTCAGGTCCTCCGTTTCGGTGATCCAGAACGCGCGTCCGCCCCAATCCGGGTTTCGCGCGAGGAATCCCGCGTCTTCCCTCTGAACGGCGCACCAAGCGAGGAAATAGATCTGCCGCATGAGGCGGAGCGGCTCGACGAGCGAAAGCTGCGTACGGTCAAACTCGCGGAATTCCTCGTATCCTTCCAGAAGCAGATTGATCTCCCGCGTCGAGTCGGATAGATGGCCGGGCAGTAGTAACCACAGGTCCTGGACGGCGGGGCCCGTCAACATGTCGTCGAAGTCGATGACGGTTAAGGGCGCGCTTTCGCCCGCGGCCAACAGGTTTCCCCGGTGAAAGTCCCCGTGGATGCGAATGAAGGAAGCGGGATCGATCCCGTCGAACGCCTCGTTTACGAGCTTAAGCCCCTCTTCGCACGCCTCGGTAAACTCATCGCGGATATCCGGGTGGACGAGTCCGCGCGAAAGGAAGTCCTCGACGTATTTCGCGGTCGTCGCCTCGGGCGTGAGCCTAATGCGGTGCGGTGCCTTACGTCTCGCGCCCTCGGCATGCAGCCTGCCGATCACGCGCCCCGCGCGGAGCCAGTCCTCGTCGCGCTCGATCTCGAAGGTGCGCGCGCGGACGCGCGGAAACACCGCGAAGCGGAACCCCTCGTGGATCCCGAGCGTCGCGGGGGTTTTGCTCGCTGAGAGTGTGCCGTTCGCGGCGGGGGTATTGCCCTCCGCGGGAGCGATGTTCGCCGCGGAAGTTTTGCTCCCCGCGATCGGCGGGACGACGGGGATCTCCGAGGCGGCGCAGTCGGCGAGAAAGGCGTGCTCCTCGAGAATCGCCTCGTCGGACCATCGGCCTGGCCGGTAGAACTTGGCGATGTAGCCGTTCCCGTCCTCGTCCGCGACGCCGAACACGCGATTCACGTAGCTATTGTAGGGCACGAGGCTCCCGTCGAGATAGGTCCCAAGGTGACCTTCGATGGCGGTTAGTATGGAGTCCGGATCGAGTCCGGCGAAGCCGGAAGTGGGCGCTGCCTGGTTCATGCCTCGATGATAGCACAACGCGGGCTCCCCGGGGAGCTGGGCGGAATCGCGGAACTGGGCTGGCCGGAGCGACGAAACGCCCGTCCTTGTGCTTGAGGGCTAATTGCTTTATCCTTACTTTTTGGAGGAAGAGGCACGTGGCGCATCCCGTTCGTTCGGCCCATTCGGGCGAGGTTTTTTTTCCGCTCGATAACGGCGCCGTCTTTATGGCCTCGACGACCGAGCGCGACTGCCCCTATGTCTTTCGCGTTTCCTGCGATCTCGACGCCCCCGTCAACCTGCCCGCTCTCGAGAAAGCGCTCCCGCTCGTCGCCGAGCGGTTTCCTTTGTTTTTGACCAAGTTGCGCGCCGGGGTTTTTTGGTACTACCTCGAGCCCTTGCGCGATAGCGTCCGCCCCTATGCCGATTCCAGGTTCCCCGTCGAGTTTCATCGGTTCAGCCGAAACTGGCGATATCTCTTTCGCGTCCGCGTCTACGGCTCGCGCATCTCGTGCGAGGTCCACCATATCCTGACGGATGGTACCGGCGCCATAGAGTTTCTGCGCTCGCTCGTCGCGACGTACCTCGCGGAAACGGGCGTCGTCTGCGAAGACTGGGAAGACGTGCGCCGCCCGGGCGAGCCCGTGGACCCCGCCGAGCTCGCCGATTCCTACGTCGATATTCCCAAGCGCCCCGTTCCCCTGCCGTCGCCGATCTCCCCCGCGTTCCAAATTCCCGGCCCTCGGTATCGACCCCCGATCTATCGGGTCACGACGGGAACCATGCCCCTCGACGCGGCCCTTCACGCGGCTCGGGAGCATAAGGGTACCCTTACGGCCCTCCTGGTCGCGGCTCATATCGCGGCTTTGCAGGACATCCAGGACGCTTCCGGGGCGCGGAAAAAATGGCCGATTCGGGTGCAAGTCCCGGTGAATATGCGTAAGCATCATCCATCGATGAGCACGCGGAACTTTTTCCTGACCGTTCACGTTTCGATCGACCCACGGCTTGGGCATTTTACGTTCCGCGAGATCCTTGACGTCGTCCAGCATCAGCTTAAGCTTGAATTGACGGAGAAGGAGCTATCCCGGCAGATTTGGCGCAACGTTCGGGCCGAGGGAAACCTCTTTTTGCGGGCCGTACCCTTAAGCGTAAAAAACCCGGTATTGCGCGTCGTCGGGCGGCTCGTCGCGGATCGGCCGTTTTCCGGCAGCCTTTCGAACCTGCAGGCGGTCTCCATGCCCGAGCCGTTCGCGGCCCATATCGCGGGCTTTGAGCTCCTTCCGTCGCGCAAAGC
>DAOPXQ010000301.1:0-2896 GCA_035352395.1 Treponemataceae bacterium
GGTGGTTCGTCCCGACGGCGAGGCTCAGGCATACGAGTTTCGCTCCGAGGGAGTCGAATGCAGGATGATACGGGACGGTAACGAGGTTTTGGTGCGCTCGACGGTGAAGGGCAAGCCGAGGGAAGCGTCCGTCAAACTCGGGGGAAAGCAGTGGTTTGGGTCGTTTGACCAGACCTTGCGCTATATGAGCGCGTACGGGAAGCCCGAGGTATGCGTGTATCTCATTAACCCCACGAACCCGGGGAAAGCCATTGAATTTCGCTTTGAGGCCGTCGGAAACGATACCGTTTCGGGCATTAACGCCAAAAAGGTGAAGGTCTGCCTTACCGGCGCGTTGTCGGCGCTGTGGTCCGCGTATTACTGGGTCGACGGTTCCGGGGAGATCCTTAAGTATCAGGGATCCGAGGGCCCGGGCACGAAGGAACGGCTGATCGAGTTCGTGAGCGCGGGAGATTAATCCCGCGCCTTTTCCTTATCGTTGCGCGCGGACGTTTTCGATGCGCGCGGGAAGCCAGGGATGACTCATGAAAAGCCCGACGAACCTGACCGACCCGGTGCGATGGAGCCGAGCGGACTCGAGGTAGGCCGGAAGGTCGATCCTCCTGTAGAGTTCGCTTCCTCCCGCGAGAAGCGCGAGGCCGTTCGATTTGCCGGAGCCGGTTAGGCTCGCCCCGACGTTGTCGCAGGTGTACTCGCACGCGCGGGACCAGGCCGCGGCGAGGAAGGGGACGACGGCGGACGGAAGGGTCCAGAAGGCCTTTGACATGTGGGCGCGGCGGACGTGGCCGAGCTCATGCGCGAGGACGAAGTCAAGCGCGTCGGGGTCGCTTTCGTGCACGGCGAAAACGTCGCTGTAGACGGCGACGTAGTTGCGCCGGGAAAAGCGGATCGCGAAGGCGTTGAGCGCGCCGCCCTGCTGCAGGACGAATAGAGGCGGGACTTTTTTGATGCCAAGCTTCGCGGCCATGGCGAGGTAGCGCGCGTATACCTCGGGGAACTGCCGTTCCGATACCGCGATGCCGTCGCCCTTCATGTACGCGACGATGAAAATCTTTTGAAAAGCGACGAAAGCGGCGATGAACGCCGCGTAGAAGATCACGACGGCCGCCGTGGCGCCGCCAAGCTCGCCGCTCGATCCGAGCGTCGAGCAGAATTTAACGATGAGAATCCACGCGATAACGGTGAAGACGACGCGCGCGGCGAAATAGCCGTTTTCCTTGGGGTTAACCTTGTACTCCATTGGTACTCCTTTATCCGATAGTACTATCCATAAAGTATAGCACGGGAGTTTTAACGCGTCGCGGCCTTGAGGCTGTCCGCACGGGAGTAGTCCGCGGTGAGCCCCGCGGCGGCGGCGAGCCCTTCCATGCAGCGCGCGCAGGCACCGGTCGCCTCCGACACGCATTTCTTTCCGGGATAGATTTCGTACTTTTTCTTAACGCCGACCGGCGAGAAATTCGGCATGACGACGTTCGCGCCGGCCATCAGGGCATCGGCGCGGTAATCCCGGTCCATGCTGCCGAGCGCGGTCGTCGCGGGGAGCCAGGAGTCGCGCGTGACGATCCGCGTGAGGGCGAGGGCGTCGATGGAAAGGTCCACGCCGCCCGCGGGCCGGTCCCTAAACGGCGTCGCGGGGTGCGGGATGAACGGGCCCATCCCGATCATGTCGAAGTCGCGTTCGGAGAAGAAGACGATGTCGCGCGCGACGTGCGCGAGGGTTTGCCCGGGCGGCCCGATCATGATGCCGCTTCCGACCTGATACCCGAGCTCGCGAAGTTCGTCGAGGCACCGGAGGCGCGATTCGAGAAAGCGCCCGACGTGCAGCGAGGCGTAGAGCGCGGGATCGGAGCTTTCGACGCGGAGGAGATACCGGTCCGCGCCGGCGCGCTTCCAGAGCGCGTAGTCCTCGCGCGATCGCTCGCCGACGGATAGGGTGATCGCCATGTCGTGGCGCGACTTGATTTCCTTAATTATTCCCGCGAGCCATTCGGCCTTTGCCCCGTCCTCGCCGGACTGAAGCACCGCCGTGCGAATCCCCGCGCCGGCGATGAGGGCCGCCGATTCGAGAATCTCGTCGGCGGTGAGCGCGTATCGCTCGGCGTTCGCGTTGTCGCGGTTGAGACCGCAGTAGAGGCAGGTGTTGCCGCAGCGGCTCGAGAACTCGATGAGTCCGCGAAGGACCATGCGCGCCCCGCACTCGGCGTCGCGAATCTCCGCGGCTCGACGACGTAGCAGAGCTCGCTCGTCCGGGGTTGATGGTGAGAGGAGAAATTCGAGGGCGTTCGCGATGGAGGTTTGTTCGCGCGAGGTTGGTTCCCGCGAGCGTTGTTCCCGGCGCGCTGTCTGGGCCTCGATCCCGAATCGTTCGGCAGTCGCGAGGGTATCGGCGTATTCCGTGCGTATCATGCGTTGCTTCCTTTGGCGCGATCGGCCGCGGCGCGGTAGGCCTCGAGGGCGGCGGGGAAGGGCGAGAGTGTTCGCTCGATGACGCCCTGAAGGACCGAGATGGCCATTCCGTAGTTGGTGATCGCGGGGCCGGAGGCGTCGCGCGCGCGGTCGATCCTCCAGAGCATCTCGCGGCGGGTTAGGGTGCACGCGCCGCAATGGATGATGGCGCGGTATTTGCCGAGGTCGGAGGGAAAGTCCTTTCCCGGGCAGTGGTCGATCTCAATGTCGATCCCGGCGTATTGGCGGAGCCAGCGGGGAATCTTGACGCGGCCGATGTCGTCCTCGAGGGCGTGGTGCGTGCAGGCCTCCGAGACGAGAACGCGGTCGCCTTCCTTTAGGGTCGCGAGAGCGGCGGCGCCCTCGGCCATCGCGACGATGTCTCCCTTGAAACGGGAGAAGAGGATCGAGAAGGTCGTGCAGGGCACTCCGTCCGGGGTGTCCGCGACGG
>DAOPXQ010000302.1:0-2894 GCA_035352395.1 Treponemataceae bacterium
GCACGAGGATCGCGGTATCGCCGTCGTTTTGGTCGTCGAGCTCAAGCAGGCGGCTGATCTCCTTGAGGGAGATATCGAGCTGCGCCTCGGCGGTGTCGAAAAAGTTGGTGGGCAGGAGCGGGCCGTATTTGTCCATGATATCCCGGCCGTGCATCGTGACCTTGTCGGCCTTGAGCGCGTCGGAAATCTCCTTAATGGCCTGAGTGAACGCAAGCGCCTCGGCGGCCTTCTCCTCGAGCTCCGCGCATTGCTTCTCTATCGACAGGATTCCCTTCAGGAGAAAAAGAACCTCGTGCGCCGCGAAATTGGCGCCAACCCACTGCTCGAACCCGGGCAACGTCGTTTTTGTAAGGCCGAAATTGTGAAGCGTCGGATAGTTCGCGATCGCGAGATTCGGCGAGATGACGATCTTTACCAGCAGGGGATTTGACGGATTGCCGTAGGACTTTCCGACGAGGGCGTTGCATTTCTCGAGGCACGCCTCCACCATCTCGAACACGGGAAGGGAGTCTAGCTCGGCCGCTATGTTCGAGTCCAGGATAAATCCCGGAAGAATGGGCAAGCCAAGCTCGGCAAACTCGTTAAGCTGGCGCCCGCGAATGCCAAGAAGGTTCTTGTCGATTTTCTTGCTTACCGTTTCTTTCTGGCTAAAAAAATGTATCGAATTTGATTGCTTCATGTCGTTTTTACTCCTAGAAGAGATTCATGACCGTGTCGGGCGAGCCATGCAGGAAGGCCTCGAACGAGGGGCTCGCGCCCTGGCGGAAATACCTCGACAGCTTCGCGAGGTCCTGAATATTCTCTCCGGCGACGGAGAACTGGATGCAGCTACCGTGCTTTACCTTACCCCACTTGAACAGGGTATTGATGTCCACGATTCTTTCCCCGTCGTAATAGATGAAAACCTGAAGCGCCGGGTACTTAGCGTTATAGCTGCGGATGATGCGCTTCCACGCCTCAACGTTGCCGTTATGGAACAATTCATTTGAAACGACCACCGAGACCAGGGGGGACATCTTCGATGCGCCGGGGACGGAGACGGGAGCCGGCGCGGGAGCCGCATGCGCTGGCTGCGAGGAAGCGACTGCCTGCGCAACCGAGGGACCTGTATAGATCGTCGCCGTCTTGGCCGGCATGACAGCCTTACCCGTCGACTTGGCGGCTCGGGGAGACTTGCGGGATTGTTCTTCGGTTGTTTTCTTCATGTTCGCCTTCTTTGGGGGAACGTACGCGAAAGAACCGGATAGAAGGGCGGCGGGCGCTTTTGCCTTTTTGCCCTCAACAAGATTTATTAGACAATCGAGCGCGGCATTCAACGATTCGGAAGCCTTTCCGTCGCCCTGAGTGCCCGCATATACAACCATTAGTTCGTTCTTGCGGAATCCCGCGATAACGGCCGCCGATTCGGGATTCTTCGGGTTAATAAGGAGGAAGCCGAGATCTGGATGATGATATCCGATGATCAGGTCGACGGCTTTCCATTTTCCGGTTTCCGTGGAGACCAAGGTTGGATCGTCGGTAATCGCGGTAATGTTATGCGACGCGGCCTTGTATTTCCATTTCTCGACAAGAAGCATATTCGCGATTGAATGAACCTCACCAGAGTCGATTTCCTTGTCGG
Source organism: Treponemataceae bacterium (assembly GCA_035352395.1). Lineage (GTDB taxonomy): Bacteria > Spirochaetota > Spirochaetia > Treponematales > Treponemataceae > Teretinema. The sequence continues at coordinate 1,622 of DAOPXQ010000302.1, forward strand.
AAAGCAAGGTATTAACCACATCTGCCAAATTGTTTTTTGGATTGCACATATCAAGTAGATCAAGGGTGTTATTAATATGCCTTACTGAGGTATTGAAACCTTCGCGGTCCGCCAAACGGGTATAAAAACTAGACGGTTCAACCATCTTGTCCTCCTGGATTTCTCTATTATAACCCAAACCATTCAATTTACTATAAAAAAACCCCCGAAACAGAAGTTTTTCTGATTTCCGGGGGTTTTAATCAACACGGCATTACCGAGAAATTAAATCTCTCTAATTCTCTTTCCCTTCGCGGCGGGAGCCTTACCTCGGCGTCCACGTCCCGAATCAACGACGCCGGCCTTTGCGGTCTTGGCGGGAGCCTTAACGGGCTTGCGAGCCGCGACGGGCGCTGCCCTAGGGGCCGCGACGGGCGCTGCGATCGCGGGAGCCGCGGGCTCTTCGTTGATCATATCGAGATACTGCGAACGACCGGCGGGTTCACCGGACTTGGGGTCTTCCTCGGGGTTCGTCGCGAACGTCTGCGCGATATCGGCGCGAACGGTCGAGCGGCGGCGGCTGAACGAGGCGAATGCCGCGTCCTGGAATCCCTTCGATACACCATGGAGGAACTCGTTAAGAACGTTTGCCATTCCGTCGAGAGTCGCCTTCTTGCGCTTGATCGAGGTGATATCCACGTCCAGGAGGAGTCCCGGCTGGAGGTGGAAGGGATTGATGATATAGTCGAACTTGATAAACTCGGTTTCAAGGAAGGCAAGGCGCTCTTCCATGACGCGGCGCTCGATCGGGTACTGGTAGTCGTACATGTGCTTGAGCTTGTCGCGCATGATGATGAGTTTCTTGCGGAGCTTATCCTTCTCGAAGAGGTACGTGCGGTTCATCTTCTCGACGTCGGTCTCGGCGGGCTTGATGAACGAGATTTCGTCCCAAACCTTGGCGATCGACTCGTAGACGGGCTGACCCTTTTCGTCCTTCTGCTTTCTGATCTTCCTCTTGTAGAGGTTCGCGAGATCCTTGAAATCCGTGACGCGGGTAAGGAACTTGGAATCCTCGTAGCGGGTGTTCAGAACGTCCCAGAGGTGTTCAACCTCGGTCTCGAAAGACGCGACCATGACCTTGTATGCTTCGCGCTCGGCGTTCAGCTGCGCATTGTCATAGTAGCGGAGGCGGATCGCGTAGCGCTCGTCGGGAAGCACGGCGGTATTGGTATCGTCGTACTCGCGGAGGATGAGCTCGCGCGCGTTCTTGAGGTTTTCGATGTACTGATAACCC
>DAOPXQ010000303.1:0-2893 GCA_035352395.1 Treponemataceae bacterium
CCACCGAGAGCTTAAGCGCGGGATGCTCGCGCGCGAGCGCCTCGGCGAGCGGCGGTAAAATGGAGTAGCAAGCCGTTACGGAGGCGTAGACGCGGAGTATCCCCCGAAGGCGATCGTCGCTTTGGGAAAGTCGGAGCCGGATATCGTCGCGACGGTACACGCAATCGCGGGCGAAAGAAAGAAAAACCGTTCCCTCCGGCGTAAGGGATACCTGCCGCGTGTCGCGGGCGAAAAACGCAACGCCGAATTCTTCCTCAAGGCGGCCGACCAGGCGACTGAGCGCGGAAGGACTGAGATGAATCTGCGCCGCCGCCTGAGCGAAATGAAGCGTATCGGCTAAAGCGATAAAGGCCTCGAGTTCATGGAAATCCATGCATGTATACTATATGAATGATGAATAGCGCGCAACGCCATTTTCCTGTGATATAGTCATAGATATGAAGAAAAAAGTGGCATTATTGTCTTTAGTCGCATTGTTGCTCGTTATTGATTCCTGTTCTGGCACAAGGAAAGCGAATTCCGCCGACGAGGAAAGCGTTGAACTCGCAGTTCAGGAAAACCAGCTATTTTATACCGCCTCAAATGGAACCGATCAAGAATTCATTAATTATATAGAAGGAAATAGCAACATTAGCCAAAGGGATGACGACGGGCAAAGCGTTCTGGTCTCCTTATACGAATGCACGTCTGATTCGCGGCTTCCTCTTCTCCGGGCCCTGTCCGCGAATGGTTTTTCCTTCAAAGCAAACGTTGATTATCGAGACGCGCGCGGACTGGAATTGATCGTCTCAAAGGGATTGATTCAGGATCTTGAGTATCTCCGGCAAGCGGGCGTTTCCCTAGCGCGTATCGATTCCTATCGCCGGAACGCGGTGCGGTGGTTCGTCAATGGCGCATCCTCTGGATCGAGACCCGAAGGTTTGCTCGACTCGCTTTTACGCGATGGTTGTCTCGTTTCGACTCGGGATGAGTTCGGGATTACCGCGCTGGATCAGGCCTGTACTTATGGAAAGTATTCCCTCGCGATCCGTCTATTCAAGTTTGAGCGCGAGGAAGCGAAACGACTTGGTCTGACCCTTGAGCCGTCTTACTACACCAGGTGCGGAACCGAAGCCGCTATAGGTATGCCTCTCGATGGGGATCCTTTATTGAAGCCGCTTCTTAGGCTGTTTCTGGGACAGGGCATGGATATTCAGGAAGTCCTTTTGGCCTGCTGCGATTATCGGGGTAACGTCGAGGGCTTGCGTATCGTATTACAACTCGGGGCCGATCCCAATAAACCCGGGAGCGACGGTGTCCTTCCTTTATTCGCCGTGGCTGACGCGGACAAGGCTGGTGTTCTGATAGAGCACGGAGCCCGGATTGACGGGTTAAACGCCGAGGGGCACTCCGCCCTTACGAAGGCGTGCGTTGACGGAAACGCGGAGATCGCGGAAGTATTGCTCTCGAAAGGCGCTGGGATTCTTCAGGGCGACGGAACCGGAGGGGTATCGGATCTGTCCGCGGCGTTTGACAGGCAATGCTATGGTCTGTGCGTTTCCCTTCTCGATGCCGGTGCCGATCCCCATAAGGCATTTTCCGGGACAGCAAATCCTCTGGCGCGCATGGCAGGAATTCATGACTCGTTTTGGGATGACGGGATCGTCCTGGCTCGTCGTTTGATCGCGGCGGGGTTTCGACTTGACGAGCCTGACGACGAAGGCATAACCGCGATCTACCGAATCCTTGCGGCGGGAGACGAAGTACCCCAGGAAGTCCTGGATGAATTTATCGCCGTTGCCGGCCCTGAAACCGTAGCCGCGACTCGCGCCGAGATCGATCGTCATACTGTTCAAACGGAAAGAAAGGATTTGCTTGGTCGTTTCCAATGGAACGTGGGTTTGATAGCTATCGCGATCTTGATGATAGTGCTATCGATATGGCTGCGGGAGTCATATTATAAAGGAAGTCGGGAGAAGAATTGGTTTGGCGTCGTAAGCGCTTTGCTTGGCTTGGCTTATACCGGGATCGCGATCGGCGGAGGACTAGGGTTATATATGGATAGTCAGGATCATAGTACCTGGCTGAGGTTACCCGTGTTTACGATATTGGGAATGCCCGCGGGGCTTGTTTTGGGTGGTTTTCTGTTTTTATTCCCCCCAATACGGCGCCAATTTAACCGTTTTGCCTTTCTATACTATATACCTGTTGTTATTAGCGTAATATTGATTGCTTCCATTTGTTATATTCTTTGGAAGTAAACAAAAATGCATATTGTGCAACAATGCAATGCAAATATTTCGCTTTACGCATTGCCGTAAAGAAGTTATAAACAGTATATGTAAGGAGATAAACAGATGAACTATTTTAATTCTATACCCTGGCGCGTTGCGCTTAAGCAGCTTGGTACTTGCCGTTTTATGGACCGAAACGAGTTTTCGGACGGTACGGCGGCGCTCAAGGGGAAAAAAATCGTCATCGTCGGATGCGGTGCCCAGGGTTTGAACCAGGGACTTAACCTCCGCGACTCCGGTCTCGACGTGAGCTATGCGCTCCGCAAGGAAGCCATCGCCGAGAAACGCGCAAGCTGGAAGAACGCGACCGAGAATGGTTTTAAAGTGGGAACCTATGACGAGTTGATCCCGTCGGCCGACCTTATCGGTAACCTTACCCCGGACAAGCAGCATTCCCCGGTTATCAATGCCGTCATGCCGCTCATGAAGAAGGGTTCGGCCCTGTGGTATAGCCACGGTTTCAATATCGTCGAGGAAGGCATGCAGATCCGAAAGGACATCACCGTCGTAATGATGGCGCCGAAGGGCCCCGGCACGGAAGTCCGCGTCGAGTATACCCGCGGGTTCGGAATCCCGACCCTGATCGCGGTGCACCCGGAAAACGACCCCGACAAGAAAGG
>DAOPXQ010000304.1:0-2884 GCA_035352395.1 Treponemataceae bacterium
CACGAGAGCGCGACCGAAAGACGGACGACGACGAGCCCGCGCCAGGACAGCGATCTCGGGGGCCCAAGTTCCGGTCGCGCGCTCGGGCGACTTCTCCTGGTCGGCGACCGGTTGCCTTCGAGCCGGCTCAGGCGGCGAGGCGTTTATCCTTCGCTATTCGGGGGAACTTTTCCCTTTTATGCGCTTTCACGTTTCGCTCGCGGGCACGCTTAGCGTCGCGGGCGAAACCGTTTATCGCGTGCGATCGGACGGGTGCGTGCCCGCCGGTTCGGAGGGACCGTTCGGACTTTCCGTACCATGCGGCGGGGCCCTTGCCCTGTCCGGGCGTTTTATGGTTGGGGATATTCTCGGGCTTGCCCGGGTAGAGGTCCGCGACGCCGGTCGTTTGGAGACGGCCGTTCTCCCTCCCGATTCCGCCGACCTTGGCCTGTCCCTCGACCGTACTTCCATGGAAGACGACGACCGCGCCGCGCATAAGGCGGCGGGCTTTGAGCGCGTCCTCGTGCGCGAGTACGTCCCGGGCGACCTGGTGCGCGACATTAACTGGAAAGCCCTCGCGAGGATCGGGACCCTCATCACGAGAATTCCGCCCGAGTCGCCGCGCGAAAGCCCGACCGTGCGCCTCGCGGTGTTTATGCCGCAGCGCGGGGCGACCCGTTCCGCGCGCTTTCGCGCGACGTGCGAGGGCGCCTGCGTCGCACTGCTCGCGGCTTCCTTCGTGCGCGCGGTCCGGTCCCTATATCCCGATTGCTCGCTGCTCGCGAGCGTCAACGGCGAGGACCGATACGTCTCGGGCGAGGACGATCCGGATACCCTGCTCTCCGCTCTCGCGCTCGCCGGGTTCTCCCCCGACGGGGCCGACGATATTCCGGCCATTCCGCGCGGAGCCTGGGTAATCGGCTCGAGGTCCGACGCGCGGCTCGCGAGGAGGGAATCCTCGCTTAAGGCCACGGGCTCTGGCCTTCTGCTTTCGCGCTTCGCGGGTTTTATGTTCCGCGCCCAGGATCGCGCGGCGCTCGTCCTTCCGACGCTGTCCGCGTTTCCCCCCTCGGCCTTCGTCCGCGCGATCGGGGCGATGGCGGCTTGCGCCGGATTTGGCGACAAGGGTTCGCGTCCTTCGTCGAGATCCGCTCCTTCCGACGACGTCGACGGCGTCGCGGTGTTTGAATGCGGGGTAGCGCCATGAAATATGCGCTCTTTTTCTTCCGTCTTATCCTGTTTCTCGCGATCTCCGTCGCGCCGGCGCTCTATCCCGGCATCGTCCTCCCGTTCGACGCGGCCGCTCTGTGGCGATGCTTCGCGTTCGTTCCCGCGTGCATGGCCATCGGCTTTTGCGGTCGGAGGCTGCCGCGCGCGTTCGGCGTTCCCCTCGAGCCGCTCGCGCTCGCGGCGCTCGTCGTTTCAACCGCGTTCCTTACGGGCTTGACGGCGGATTTCCTGTGGTGCGTTTCCTGGGGAGCGATCGCGTGGGCCGGAAGCGCTCTCGCGTTTCGCAAGGGCCTTCCGCTCGCGCTCGCGCCGGAGCCGGTACTCGCGCTCTGGTTCGCCGCGCGCATAGCCTCGTTCGGCCGATCGTCCGAGGGGATGGCGGAGGCCTGCCGCGTTCCCGGGATCGCGATCGCGGTTGGGTGCGCTCTCGCGTGGGGCGTTTACGCCTTCATGCTGTACGCGCTCGCGTACGAGTCCCGCGATAGAAAACGGCGCCCCGGGCGTCGTTCGGCAATCATTTTCTCGACTTCTCTCGTCGCGCTATTATGCGCGGCGCTCGTCTGGTTCCCGGATTCCGTGCCGCAGTTCGTCCGCGAGCTGAACGACGCCAACAGGCAACTCAGGGCCGTTCCCCCGGAGGGCGACGGCTATCCGCGTCAAAAATCGCAAGGCTCGGATCCCTCGCGCGGCGGCGGCAATGGCGGCGGCCCGGGCGGGCTTTTCGAGAGCGACAGCAAGGATTGGCTTAACGGAAAGGGCGGAGGCTCAGGCGGGAATCAGTATCTCGTTATGGTCGTCGAGTCGCCCGTTCCTTCGCTCTATCTCGCGGAAAACTATCTCGAGCGACTGGACCCCGCCGAGGGCTTTCGCGCCGATCCGGCAAACCCGTACAACGCGCTCGCGGCCGCGCCCCTTCTCGAAACCTGGGAAAATCCGGAGATAACCTACGACTACGGGCGAGAGGACATTTCCATAAACGTGTATTCCTGCGTTCCCAAAAAATTCATGTCCTGGCTCCCTCAGCGCGTCGAGCCCGTCGTGCAGGACCGGCGTTACGCGCCGCTGCAATACACCTATCGCGCGGAGAGCCTCGTTTCGATTTGCAGCATACAGGGCGCGGAACCCGATACGTTTTTCCTTTCCGAAGAGGAGCGCGGGCGTTTCGCGCCGTATCTAGAGACCTCGCTGGCGCCGGAGGACCTTAAGGCATTCAGCGATTACGCAAGGGGACTCTACGCGGACTCGGATATGCCGGCGACGCGCGTTGACGGGATTCTGATGGGCCTTTCCGGCTGCCAGTATCGCCTTGGGATGAAGGACGACGTGTCCGTCGCGGCGCTCAGAACATTCCTGTTCGAGACCAAGACCGGGGACTGCTCCGAGTTCTCCAATACCGCGGCGCTTTTGGCGAGGCTCGCGGGAGTCCCATCGAGGGTCGTCACCGGATACACCGTGCAACGCGAGCTGCAGTCGCCCTCGCACGTCGCCGGGATCAAGCGCCTCATCAAGACCTTCCCTCCGCTCGCCGGGAAAAACCCCGAGGACCTGTACCTCGTCACTACCGCGCATCGGCACTCCTGGCCCCAGTTTTATTTTTCTGGATGGGGATGGGTGGATTACGAGTCGACGAAGTATGCGATCCCCCCCGAGCAGGGGTTTGACCCGAATAACATGG
>DAOPXQ010000305.1:0-2867 GCA_035352395.1 Treponemataceae bacterium
CGAGAACATGTACGGGCGAAAGCGCGCGGACATTTACAAAAACGCCGAGCTCTACAACGTCATGATGGCGCTCGGGATCGAGAACGACATCTCCGGGCTCCGCTACTCAAAGATCATCATCGCGACCGATGCCGATAACGACGGGTTCCACATTCGGAACCTCCTTTTGACGTTCTTCCTCAGTTTCTTCGAGGAGCTCGTGACGAGCGGGCGCGTGTATATCCTGGAAACGCCGCTGTTCCGCGTGCGCAATAAAAAGGAAACCACCTACTGCTACACCGAGAAGGAACGCGATTTGCAGATGAAGAGACTGGGGGCAGCCTGCGAGGTGACCCGATTCAAGGGACTCGGAGAGATTAACCCGAGCGAGTTTGGCCAATTCATCGGCAAGGACATTCATCTCTTGCCCGTGACCGTCCAGAGCCTGAAAATCATCCCCGGCGTCCTTGAGTTCTACATGGGAAAAAACACGCCGGAACGGCGCGAATTCATCATGAACAATCTCCTTCCCGAGGTGGACGCATAACATGGATTACATAAAGAGCCTTTTCAACAAAAACTTCCTTGAGTACGCGAGCTATGTCATCCGCGACCGCGCGATACCGGACCTGGAAGACGGCCTGAAGCCGGTTCAGCGGCGCATCATGCATACATTGTTCGAGATGGACGACGGCAAGTTCCACAAGGTCGCGAACGTCGTCGGCCAGTGCATGAAGTACCATCCGCACGGCGACGCCTCCATCGGCGACGCACTCGTAGTGCTCGCCAACAAGAACCTGTTCATAGACCGCCAGGGAAACTTCGGTAACCTCTACACCGGCGACTCCGCGTCCGCCGTAAGGTATATCGAGTGCCGCGTGACGCAGCTCGCGAAGGACCTTCTGCATAATCCCGAGATAACCCGATACACTCCGTCCTACGACGGCCGTAACCGCGAGCCCGTCGCGTTTCGCGCGAAGCTCCCGATCATCCTCGCGCTCGGCGCCGAGGGAATCGCGGTCGGCATGTCCACGAAGATCCTGCCGCACAACATCCGCGAGATCATCGAGGCCGAGAAGGCCTGCCTCGCGGAGAAGCGCTTCAAGCTGTATCCCGACTTCCCCACGGGCGGAATCGTCGACGTATCGGGATACGAGGACGGGCTCGGCAAGGTGCTCGTCCGGGCCAAGCTGGACCTTTCCGACGAGAAGCGCATCGTCGTCCGGGAACTCCCGTACGGCAGCACCACGGAGAGCCTTATCGCCTCCGTGGAGAACGCCGCGCGAAACGGCAAGCTGAAGATCTCGGAGATAAACGACTTTACGACCGACAAGGTCGAGATCGAGATTAAGCTGCAGCGCGGCGTGTACGCGGCCGACGTGCTCGACGCGCTCTACGCCTTTACCGAGTGCGAGCAGTCGATCTCGTGCAATCTCCTCGTCATTCGCGATAACCTTCCCGTGCTCATGACCGTCACGGACATCGTGAAGGACCACTCGAAGCGGCTCGTCAAGATCCTCAAGGAAGAGCTCGAGCTCGAGATGGTCAACCTGACGGACCGACTGCACATGCGCACCCTCGAGCGGATATTCGTCGAGGAACGCGTGTATAAGAAGATCGAGAGCATGAAGACCGCGGAGGGCGTGATGACCGCCGTGCTCAAGGGCTTCGAGCCTTTCCGCGCGGAGCTCATACGCGACGTATCCGAAGAGGACGTCGATCGCCTGCTCAAGATACCGATCAGGCGCATTTCGCTTTACGACATCAACAAAAACCGCGCCGAGGTCATCGAGATCAACGCCCGGATCAAGGAAATCAAGAAGCTCCTCAAGAACCTCGTCGACTACGCCATCACGGTGCTTAACGGCATCCTCGCGAAGCTTGACCCCGCGGAGACGAAGCGGCGCACCGAGGTCGCGCGCTTTACCAAGGTCGACGTCAAGGAAGCCGTTACCCGCGACACCTCGCTCCGCTACGACGAGGAAACGGGCTATCTTGGGACGAACGTCTCGGGCGGCGTCGAATTGCTCAAGGTAACGCCGTACGACCGCATCATCATCATGCGGCGGAGCGGCGTATATACCGTCATGGACGTGCCGGAGAAGCTGTTCGTCGACAAGGGCATGTGGTATTGCGGTTTTTCCGAAAAGGAAACGCTCAATAAGGTGCTCTTCACCGTCGTGTATCGCGACGGCAAGACGGGTTACCCGTGCATAAAGCGCTGCCGCATAGAAGGGTATATCCTGAACCGCGACTACATGATCGTGCCCGACGACGCTACCGTCATGTATATCGGTACCGGCGAAAAGGCGCAGATCACCGTGAGGTATACCAAGGCCCGCATCAAGAGCGAGACCTTCGACGTGTCGGATTTCGCGGAGAAGGGCCTGAAGACGCTCGGCGTCAGGCTCGCGCCGCGCGAGGTAGTTTCCGTCGAGGCCGTGCAGCAGGCAGGCGGATTGCGAAAGGCGGCGGCAAAGGCTCTGGAGAGAGACCTCTTTAGCGCCGCGGATGAGGAAACCGAGGCTAAGGCCACGAAAGCCTTGAAGGGCAAGGCCGCAACTGGAAAACCCGTCGCGGGAAAGACTCCCGCGAAGAAAACGGCGGCGAAGAAGGCTCCCTCGAACAAGGCCCCTGTGTCGAAGAAGACCGCGTCCGTAAAGAAAGCCGCGCCCGCGAAGAAAGCGCCGGCGAAAAAGAAAAAATAGGGGATTCTACCGCGCGGTCCAGAAACGCGCGCGGTGATCAACTTACAAAAAAAGCCCGCGTACCGGTGATAACCGGCGTCGCGGGCTTTTTGTTTATCGGGAAATACGCGTCACTCGAGCGATAGCACGAGCGCCGTCTCGGGACTGTTCGAGGCGGAAGGCGCGGCCGGCGCGCCGGCT
>DAOPXQ010000306.1:0-2862 GCA_035352395.1 Treponemataceae bacterium
TGTAAAGTCTGTTTACGCTAATAAAATTACGGTAGATACGCTTGGTGCCGGATCATATTCCTGGCGCGTCGTCGCCATCGTGGGGCATAATGGCCCTGAAATACCTTCTACCTACTCCTCGTTCACCGTCACGACCGCGCCGCTCAGGAAACCCGTTTTACGCATGAATGGCGACTCACTCGGTCGGTACGCATTGATGCGGGGAACGCCGGCCGTTTCCTGGAATGCCGTCGAGGGAGCGGTAAGTTATGAGGTCGTTATCTCGCGCGACGCGCAAGGCGCCGATGTCGAGAGAAAAATGGTCACTCCCGTAAACGTCCTTCGACTGGTGAATCCCCCGAGCGTGGGAGAATACTTCGTCCGCGTGCGCGCGATCGCGGGCAAGGCGTATTCCGAACCTTCTGACCAGAGGCGACTTTTCATTGCTGAATCCCATCCACTCGTCGCCGTCTCCCCGATTAAAACGGTGTCGCAGTCCAAAAAGGGCGAGGTGATCGACTTCTCTTGGGCGGATCCGAACGGCGGCTCGCGGTACTTGTTTCAATTATCCGCGAACGATTCTTTTGAAGAATCTTTAGTGAGCGAGACGATCGAGGGACGAAGGTTTTCATATACCGCTGACGCGTCGATTCCGGGAACGCTTTTTTGGAAGGTCTCGCTTATCGGTTCGGACGGAACGATAGTCGCTACCACTGACGCGCAAACGGTCAGGATCATTCGTCGTCTTGACGCCGCTGTGCCGACTGGGCCCGTGAACGGCGAACGCGTGGATATCAATGATACGAACAGAATTCGATTTGCATGGAAACCGGTCGAACACGCGGAAGCCTATGAGATCGATTTATACCGCGTGAGCGCGGGACTGTCGACGAAAGTACGTTCCTGGCGTACGGGCTTATGCGAAGTAGCGCTCGAGAATTTTGCCGGTTTGGCTATCGCGGAGTATTCATGGGCCGTAACCGCCATCGGTCGCGCGGACGGAGAGTACGCGCCGAGTGTCCCCGTCGTATCGTATTTCCGAATAACGCAAAGTTCGGTACTCCCGGCGCCGAGGATAAACCTAATGAAACCGGACGGAGGCTCGACGCCGTGACGCATAGCCGCGTAATCATTATAACCATTCTTCTCGCGGCGGTCGTCTCTTTCGGATCGATGGCCGAAGGTTATGATTCATTACCGTATTTCATTAGCTGGGATTCCGTGGAGGGCGCCGGCGGATATCTCGTCGAGGCTCGAAAGCCTGGTGGACCGGTGGCGTTTCGCGATAAGCTCAATCCTGACACGACGCGCGTTACTCTCTCTTTGCCCGCCGGCGAATATGAAATACGCATCACGACGCTGGACAGATTGATGAATCCCGACTCGTCGACGAAGTGGACGAGTATCGAGGTCCTTCCCGATTCGGCGCCGAAGGTTATCGGGTATAAACCCGCGCGGTATATCCTCGGATACGCGATCGCGATTCCGCTCAGCGCTTCCAGTATGGGCGAGTGGACCGAGGCCTTCCTCGTTTCCCCGACGGGAAAGCGTATAAAGATGACCGTCCGGAAAAAGGCGAAGAACTCGTTTACCCTGAGCGGCATCGTCACGGGCGAAGTCGGTCCATATGCGCTTGTGTTGAAAAACTCGGATACGCGTAAGACGGAAATTCCCTCGGCCGCGATCATGCAGTATCCGGAAATGGTCGTCACCGGCATCACGCCGGAGAAATCGCTTGAATCGCCTGAGCCCATGGAGTTGACGATATCCGGACGCCGCTTTTCTCCCGAGGCGACTTTCGCCTACCGTATGGTTGCATCCCCCGATCCGATACCGCTTGAAGTAATTAACGCCACAGAGGATTCGATACGTTGTCGAACGGCTATCCCGCTTGCCACGGGGAACTATGAAATCATCGCGTCGAATAACTCGGGCGTTACGAAAAAACCGATCGCGCAATTCCTCGTTGAGCCGATGCAAGTCGCCGAAGCGTCGCGAACCGCGAAGGAGACTCCGCCCGAGAAGGATCCCCCGCCGGTAATTGAGCCACCTCCCGCGAAAGAACCACCTTTCACGAAGGAGTCTCCTCCCGCGAAAGAATCTCCTCCCGCGAGCGATGCTGTTTTCATTCAAGCCGTCGAGATCGGTCTTGGCGCGAACCTTGATTTTCGACCGGATGCATGGGGGGCGATCTATCAAAATCCGGCAATCTCCGGTTGCATATCCATTGATGCCTTTCTGTTCGCGGATCCTCGCCCCGAAAGCGGCCTCTCGGCGGGTTTTCTTACGGGCCTCAGGTGCGACGTACAGTATCTGACGAATCCCGGCGCGTCGGGATATTACAGAAGCTCGATTCTCAACGCGATGATCAACGTTTGTCCTGGCTTGTCCTTGGCGCTTCCCCGCGTTCGCGGCAAAATTTACGCCGGCGCGGGGGCGTGCATTTCCAGTCTTGAATGGCAACAGACGAATTTGTCGACCGTGAAAACGACGTCATCGTTCGACATATCCGCGGTCGCGGGTCTTTCCGTCGAGTATAAAATCGCGGGATGGATTTCGTTCGGCGTGGCGGGACAATTCGCCTATGTGTTCATGACCACGCCAAGCTCAATCTACACGGCGTCGGCATATCTGTCGACGACGCTACCATTCAAGTGATCGTCAGTATCCTGATCCATGAGGATGGAACGGAGAAATGCAGCGCGTCGCCCGATGGGGAAACCGAAAACGACGGATCGAGGGCGTCTCGCCAAATACCGTTTTGCGTGACATTCGCGCGCAGCGAGAATTCCGCGGGATGCGCCGACGAGTTAACCGCGATTATGGCTTTTCCCTCCGGGCACTCGCGAATGAACGCGAATTGCTCGTGAGCGACGTGAAGCT
>DAOPXQ010000307.1:0-2825 GCA_035352395.1 Treponemataceae bacterium
GAATCCCTTGCCGGCCTCCCCGGCGCGCGCGGCCTCTATCGCCGCGTTGAGGGCCAGAAGGTTCGTCTGCCGTGCGATCTCCTCGATGATCACGACTTTCTCGGCGATCTCCCTCATGAGGAGCACCGTGTCGCGTACGTCGTTGCCCGACCGTTCCGCGTCGGTCGCGATTTCTCCCGAGAGAACGTCCGCCTGCCGCGTGTTATCCGCGTTCTGCTGCACCGTCGAGGCGAGTTCCTCGATAGACGAGGATAGTTCCTCGATGCTGGCCGCCTGCTCGGTCGCGCCCTGCGATAGTTCCTGCGACGCGGTAGAAAGGCCGGAAGACCCCTCGGTGATGTCCCTCGACGCGGCGTGGATGTTGCCTACGACCATCCCGAGCGAGTCGACGAGGGTTCTGAGCGATCGGGACGTGTCGCCAAGCTCGTCGTTGCGCGCAAGCCCCTTTCGCGCGTCTTTCGAGCCTTCCTGAATCCGATAGAGATCCCCGCGCGCGAGGAAATCCAGCGTCGTTGCGATTCCCTCGATCGGAACCACGATCGACCGCGCGATGAGTACGGATACTAGGATCGACACGGCGATCGCGACGACCAGTATGACGACGAGAATCGCTATCAGCGCCCGCAGGGTCGCGGACGTCTCTCTATCCTCGATCGAAAGGCCAAGCACCCAGCCGGGACTGTTCGGCACGCGCGCGTAAAACGTCAGCATGCTGACTCCGTTCTTGCGGACGTACGCGCCGATTCCGCTCTCGGCATCCTGCATCCGTCGCCCGAGCGAGTCCAATCCGCGGTAGCCGTCTTTATCGGCGTCAAGGGTATTGAGTTGGAGTATGGCTTCCTTGTTGGGGTGGGCGATGACCAATCCCCGTTTGTCGACGAGCCATCCGTAACCCGTCTTGCCGAACGATATGGACGCGACGATCGCGGAAAGCGCGTTCATCTTGATTTCGAAGGCGGCGATCGCTTTGGTTTTTCCCGTCATGTCTTTTACCGCCTTGGCGAGGATGACCGCGGGTTCTTTCGATGCCTTGGAAATCGCGACGTCACCGATGACGTAGTCTTTCCCCTCATTGATGATCGCCTTGAAATACGATCGATCGGCGATATTTACGTATGTGCCCGCGACGGTTTTTGCCCTGCCGTCGTCCCACATGAATATCGTCGTGCCGACGTCCTCGGAAACGTCCTTTTTTCCCTCAAACAGCATTCGGTCCTCGATTGCGGCCTTGTCCGTTCCATGGACGAGAAAGTCCTGCGTAGCAAGGCCCCGAAGCTGCCAATAGTAGGAATCGAGAAGTCGCCCTACCTCGTCCGCGCGGGCTCGCGTGATCTGCGAGTTTTGCGCGAGCATCAGCGACCTCATGTCCTGATTGATCTTAAGCCCGATTATTACCGTAACCAGCGTAAGTATCAGGATTACCATTGCCGAGATGGCGGTGATTATTCGGTATACCAAAGGGAAGCGTTTCAGAGCCATTCAGTACTCTCCTATTATATACATTAAACATAGTGCGCGCGGCTCCGGATAGCCACGGTCCCACGGAAAAAAAACGCCCTAAAAGAGTGTTATAATCAAGAGCGACATCAAGGAGGCCATCCATGATCCACGCGCGATTATCGACGCTCGTTGCCCTCGCCGTAATTCTATTCGCCATGGTACCTTCCCACGCGCAAGAGTCCGCGTCGGCCGGAAATCAACCGGCTGGAAAGCCACTCGCCGGGAAGCCGCCGGCCGCGCCCTTTACCCGGGGGGTAAACCTTTCGCAGTGGTTCGAGACCTCCTCGCCGCGATCGATTCGCTTTTCGCGGTATGGCGAGCGCGACTTTCAGGAACTCCGCCAGATGGGCGCCGACGTCGTTCGCCTGCCGATCTACCTTCACGCGATGACCTCAGGGAAGCCGGATTATACCCTTGACCCGCTGTTCCTCGAGCTGCTCGACCAGGCCGTCGATATGGCGGAGCGCAACGGGATGCATATCATCCTCGATAACCATTCGTTCGAGGTGCTTATCCCGACGGACCCAAAGATCGAAATGATACTCCTCAAGGTGTGGCCGCAGATGGCCGCGCATTTCCGCGATCGGTCCGACCTCGTCATATACGAGATACTCAACGAGCCGCACGGCATCGATCCCGCGCTGTGGGCGAGGATCCAAGGCAAGGTAATCGACGCGATCCGCAAAGTCGATCCCCGGCACGCGATCATCGTCGGAGGGGCGAACTTTAACTGCATTCCCGAGCTCGTCAAGCTGCCTAAATACGCCGATCGGAACCTCATATACACCTATCACTTTTACGACCCGATGATATTTACCCATCAGGGCGCCGCGTTTACCGGACCCTCGATGCGCGATCTCGTCGGCGTCCCGTGGCCGCCCGAGTCGGGGAAGATCCCGCCGGTACCGGCAACATTAAAGGGCACCTGGGTCGAGGAAAACCTGCGGGGATACCGCGAATCGGGAACGGCTGACCGAATGTTCGCGAGCCTTGACGTCGCTCTGAAATTCGCGCGCGAACGCGGCGTCCCCCTGTACTGCGGCGAGTTTGGCGTCATGCGCGCCAAGGCGCCCGCAAAAGACCGCGCGGAGTGGTATCGCGCCGTACGCTCGCACCTTGAGGAGGGCGGGGTCGCCTGGACGAGTTGGGATTACTATGGGTCCTTCGGGATGTTTACGCACGACGGCCCGGCGGATTTCGAGCGCGACCTAGACCCGAATATCGCTGCGGCAATGGGGTTCAAGGTGCCGGCGCTCAACACCGGTGCGCGCGCTCCCGATGCTTCAGGTTTCGACGTTTTTACCGACGCTGTCGGGAATGGCCTC
>DAOPXQ010000308.1:0-2784 GCA_035352395.1 Treponemataceae bacterium
TCGAGGAAATACAGACCGAGATCAAGCAGATTCAGGATTACCTCAATACCCTAAAGACGCGGGGAAAAGTCTCCGCGTCAGTCAAGGTTTTCGCCGGGGTCAAGATCGGGATACGCGACATAACCGAAGAGGTTCGCAGCGATTGCAAGGCTACGACTTTTTACCTGGAAAACGGCCTTATCCGTTACGGAAAGTATCAGGGGCCGGACGAGGATATGAAGCGGGTACCAAGTGGCTATTCAGCCGATTGACCTTCAAACCCTGTATTCTCAGCTGGATAAGATCGGTAAGACGCAAATTCAGCAGCAGCAGGCCGCCCAGGCGTTGCGGGAATCGGAGCAGATCGCCAATCGGCAGGAAGCCGAAAAGAAAATGACGACCGTCAGCGACGTCGAGTCCGAAGACGCCAAGACGGGAGTCGTCCATGAGAGGGAAGGTTCCCCAGAGCAATCCCAGGAACGGCCAAAGGGTAAGCCCCGGGAAGAACCCGAGGCCGCGGAACCCGAGGAAGAGAAGAAAGAGATCATCACCGATCCAACCCTCGGTAAGCATATCGATATTTCCGGTTAGGTGCCATAAACATGTACGGATTCGCAATATTTCTGCTCATTCTTAATTTAGTCGCGATGACCGTTTTTTATGGCCTTCTCGCGTCCCGCTATTCATCGAAGAAAATCCTGTCCGATCTCCGTTCAGAGGTCGATAAACTCGTGGCTGATCTTGGTCGGGAGGCCGACCGTGACGTCGCCCTTTTGGAAAGTCGCATCAAGAGCCTTCGAGGCATGATAGACGACGCCGATAAGCGCATTTTGCTCGCCAATAGGGAAGAATCGAAGAGACAGCAGACCATCGCGACGCTCGGTAGCCCGAGTGAGCCTCAGACAAAGCGAACTATACCCGAGCAGCCGGAATTACCGGTGCAGCCGGATCGAGGAGAAGCTGTTACCGTTTACTCGCGCCCGACGATACGCCGAAGCGAGAAGCAGATAGAGCCCGCGATCCCCGCGCGCGAGCGCGTACTCGAGCTCGCGATGAAGGGCATCTCGCCCGAGATGATCGCGCATACCCTTTCGCTCCCGCTCGGAGAGGTTCAGCTAATTCTTGACATGAACAATTCAAGTATGTGACGGGATGGTCGATACTTTAGAAGATGGTATCGACTGAGAATTGTTATAAAACGAACAATTTCCCCGTGCTGTATGGCGCGG
Source organism: Treponemataceae bacterium (assembly GCA_035352395.1). Classification (GTDB taxonomy): domain Bacteria; phylum Spirochaetota; class Spirochaetia; order Treponematales; family Treponemataceae; genus Teretinema. Next base: position 1,209 of record DAOPXQ010000308.1, read on the forward strand.
TCTCCCGAAACGAGTATCTCTACAGCGTTCGAATATACCGCGACAAGGCGCCCTTTCAGTCCGTCCAGTCGGGTATCGTGCGTATGCGGATGTATCTCGGTTTTATGGAAGCCCGCGCTACCGTCATAGACGCATACGTAAAATCAGACCAGAACCTTCAATTCCTCTCCCTTCTTTGCTCGTCTTCGGCTCGGCCCTCGGTCTTCTCCGCGATCATGCGGAAAACCGCGCCTCAGGCGATCATCGAGGAGGTTTCCCCCCATGTGGCCGAGGAATACGTCAGCTCGCGTGCCGTCAGGGAAAACTCCGCGTCTCCCATCCCTCTTTCCAGCGCGGTACGGAAGGTTCATGAGTCTAAGAATATCCTGCTGTCCTTGCTGCTTGAGTATCGAGCGCTGATAGCCGAATACGCCTCGCTGTACGTGAATGACCTGAACGGCTTTTCGTCCGGCGTCAAAACGCGTGAATACGTCGTATCGTTCCTGTTCTTCCAAAAAGAGGGTATGACCTGCGCAATCCCCGACTTCCAAGTAGAGAAGGTTTCAAAAGGCGCGAATGAATCCTATATCCTGCAGATCGATCACGCGTTCGGCAAGCGAGTAATAGTTTGCGACGACCTTCTGTTCACGAAAGATATCGATCTGGTTCGGTGCACCTTCCGCGAGAGGGCGTCGCGCGGCATGTATCGCATATCGACCCCCGTGGTTGGGGGAAACTTCGATTTTATAATAGTGGTCCCGTCGTTCCTCTGACAAAACGGAAAAACAAAAGGCCATCGTCGGTTCGCGACGATGGCCTTTTGTTTTTGAGCAAGGTAGATCAGAGCTGTACGCGAAGTCCCGCGTTAAGTCCCCAATTCTCGTTAATGAAGTTATAGCTTCCGGAAAGGTTAATCTTGAGGAGCAGGATATTAAGCGAGAGTCCGCCGTACACGCGCGTGCCGTAGACCGTCCCACTGTCCCGGCTTCCGTTGAAGAATCCCGCGAAGTCATAGGTCGAGTTAGAGAGCGCGACGCTCTCCGCGATACCGATATAAGGAGTAAAGATCAAAAGCGACTTGGAGAGTTGAGCCTTGAAGTCGAATATGTTGGTGCTTGTGCCGACGGTTACGGTCAATGGGGCGAGCGTGGCGTTGTATCCTCCGTAGTTGAGGGTAGGCGTATAGGTATAGCTCAGCCCGAACTTCTCGTAATAATAGCCGGCGCCGATCGAGATATCCGGCTTGATGATCCCCTCTTCCATAAGGCAGAACCGGACGTCCGCGCCGAACGTAAGGTAATCGATGGTGATGCCGCTTATGGTCGTGCTCGGCAGGTAACCGAAACGCGCGCCGACGTCAAAGGGAAGAATCAGTCCGCCAACGCGGGCCTCGACGGCGTACGCGGGAAGCGGCATGCCGGGAATAGGCGTTGAAACACCAAAAAGGTCGAGGAGCGGCTGAAGGCTGGACGTATCGAATTTGGTGAAGGTCGTCGTCGCGCCGATGCCGAAATGCGGGGGGACTCCGATGATCGATCCGATATAGGCGTCGGACCAGGTGGTTCCGGAGACGGCGTTATCGGGGATGGACTTATTG
>DAOPXQ010000309.1:0-2781 GCA_035352395.1 Treponemataceae bacterium
TGCGCGGAATGCGAGATGCGCAAGTGCAGCATCGCCAAGGGCGTCGCGAACTGCGGCGCGTGCGCGAGTTACCCCTGCAAGACGGTCGCGGACTTCCACGCCGTATGCCCTGAAGCCAAGGCGAACCTCGCGGCCATCAAGGCGTAACGCAATAAGAGCGCCGTTCCTTCGCGGGAACGGCGCTCTCGATAACCGGTTACTGGGCTTTCTTCACGCGGCGGGGCGGGGTTTGCTCGACGCGGCGGGGCGGCTCTTCCTGCTGGCGGATGGATTCTTCCTGTCGGCGGGGCTCGGCTTGCTGCCTGCGGGGTTCGGCTTGCTGGCGCCGGCGTACGTCAAGGCGACGCATATCCTGCGGGCTGTTGAAGTATTTTGCCGTTCTGAGCTCAATCTGCCGTCCGTTTACCCACATCGCGGCCGGGACGATCATCATCATGTTATTGGGGAAGTCGTTATCGTTGCACTGGACAAGGACGCCGTCAACGCTGATCATATCGCCGGTCCTGATGTCGTTTTCCCACGCGAACTGGTAGAACGGGCACGCGGGAAGCACCCAGCTTTCCCTGCCGCCGACAACGTACGGTACCCCGTCCCTCACGACCAATTTTCCCTCAACCGTTAGGTAGTCGCGGGAACTGACCTGCGCGAACGAGGAAACGACCGCGACGAACGCGATCGCGAGCGCACAAAGTGTCTTTTTCATGACTTACTCCTCAAAAGTGAAACACGAATACATATATAAAGTAACCTATTTATTTTTCGCTTTCAACGGGCGGTCACGGGTGGACATTTCGAGGACACTCGTTGATAATAGTCACAAATACTTCCAATGAAACAGAATAAAACAGATCTACTATTGATTCTACTCTCAATCATCTGCATTCTCGGGGCTCTTGCCCTTGCGTATATGCCGCGCGGGGAAGTTTTCCCGTCTCGCGTTTATGGAATGTCCGTGCTGGACGATCCTTCGGGAAGCCTGACGAGGGAAGACGTGTTGGGAATGGGATCGCTTTTCAAGGCTTCGCCGAGCTCCACCGTGCATCGGCAACGATCGCTTTCCGCGTTCTGGCTTCGCTTCTCGCTGGGTTCGATCCCCTCGAACGGCGGCGGTTACCTGCGGATTAACAACACGAACCTTGAGGACATCCGGGTCTATTTTAACGGAAGGGAAGAGATCCGAACCGGCAAAAAAACGCCGGTCCGGGAGCAAGCCCTTATCTCGCGCGTATGGTATATCCCCGTGCCGGATGGCTACGAGCCCGGCACCCCCATATACCTCCGCGTTCAGACGAACACCAACATCCTGATACCGGTCAGCTTCGTGTCGACGACGGAGATGACGAACCTTTCGATACTCGACAACGCGCTCTTCGCGTTTTTCTTCGGCATCCTCTTTTCCCTCCTAATAATCAATATTTTCTCGTGCGTGCTGCTCAAGAACCGCAACTTCGTCGTGTACATCGTCTACCTCGCGTCCAGCATCCTCTACCAGCTCCGCGTTCACGGGATTCTGTACATAGTTCCGATGCCGTTCGCACTCTACGACGCCATCGTCTGGATATCGCTTGGAGCCATGGGAATCTCGCTTTGCCTTTTCGCGAAGGAGTTCATGAACCTCCGGAAAGACCTGCATACGATGGACCTTCTGCTGGACGCGGGTATCGTCCTCTTCGCCATACAGACGCTCGTGGGCGTATTCGCCTCCCCGTTCTACGCCGGGCAGATCGCGTACGTGACGGGTTCCATCATTCCGATCGCGATCCTCGGGACCGCGATATACCTCTTCTGCAAGGGTCATCGCGAAAACCGGTTTTACCTGATCGCGTGCGTCGCGTTCGTTTCCGGAGCGATCGTGTGGTCGACGGCGGCCTATCTGGAAACGAGAATCCCCGCATGCTATTTCTTCATCTTTGGGACCTCGGCGGACTCCATACTCTTCACGCTCGCGATCTTCGACCAGCTCAAGAAAGAGCTTTCGGAAAAGGACGACCTCGCCCAGCGCGAAAAATACTACTCCAACCTCGCGAGGACCGACTCGCTTACCGGGCTCTACAACAGGCAGTACCTTAACGAGCTGATCAAGCGTCTCGAGACCGACGACGAGCTTCCGTCGGACACTTCGATGATCATGCTGGACCTCGACAACTTCAAGTCAATAAACGATACTTACGGTCACCTTATCGGGGATATGCTCCTCACGCGTACCGGAACCAAGATCAAAAAGCACATCAGAAGATCGGACATCGCGTGCAGGTACGGCGGCGACGAATTCCTCATCGTGCTTCCCGGCGCGGACGGACTCATCGCGGAACGCATCGCCGAGGAAATACGCCTGGACCTTCTGAATGATATTTCTTATTCGGAAACGGGCGAGGAAATACATATCACGACGAGCATAGGCATCACGGAGAGCCGCGTCGAGGATTCCTTCGACGGGATGTTCCTCCGCGCGGACGCCGCCCTCTATCAGGCGAAAAAGACCGGAAGAAACAAGATCGCGGTGCTTTAATCGCCGATCTCATGCCGCTGAGCTCGCCGGAACTCGGTCGGCGTAACGCCGGTAGCCTTCCTGAACGCGTCATTGAACACCGATTTTGAGTTGAAGCCGCAGGCGAACCCGATCTCCAGCACGGACTTGTCGGGCTCCGCGAGAAGGCGCGCCTTCGCGCGCTCGATCCTGAACGAATTGACGTACGCCGCGAAATTAAGCCCAAGTCGAACATTGATTACTTCCGAAAGCTGGTTCGGCTTTACCGAAAGCCGCGACGCGAGCGAGTCGAG
>DAOPXQ010000310.1:0-2779 GCA_035352395.1 Treponemataceae bacterium
ATCTGTAGGACCCGCGCGCAGCGCGCCTAAAGCCATCGCGGTCGCGGTTTCCGCGCTCACGACGCCATACTTACGCACGCATTCGGGATCCACTCCAAGTAGCCGTACCTTCGCGTCGACGGCGTAGGTGACGAATCCGCCCCAATACGCGGCGGATGATCCCGGCACTGCCGTGATCATCGAGCCTATCAAGCCTCCCGTAAGGGATTCTGCGGTCGCGAGCGTTTTACCGCGCGCCGTGAACCGGGCGACAAGGCGCGAGGCTTGTCGCTTAGGGCCATTATTTCGAAGGCCGAACACCGAGCTGATCCTTTAAAAGCTCGGTCCGCGTTGAAAACAGGTCGATCTCCGGATTCGCGCGGATCATCTCGACGTTTCCCTCGAACGCTACCCCATCCGCGATGCGGAGGCGCGAGGCGGTGATATTCCCGCTAACCGAACTGCCCGAGCGCATCTCGATTCGGTCGCCTGCGGTCAGGTCGCCATGAACGTTTCCGTCGATGACGATGAACGCCGCCTTGATGTAATCGGCCTTGCACGTCGCGCCTTTCTTGACGACGAGCGCGCCCTGGGCGTCGATCGTCCCGTCGAAAGACCCGGCGATATGGAGTTCCTCGGAGAACCGTAAGACTCCCCTAAATTTCGTTTTTTCGCCGAATACGGTCACCGACCGCTCGTGAGCTTCCTCGTTTCTGTTGCGTGCCATTGATTTTCCTACTTCGTGGTCATCGTGAATACGCCGTCCCAATCCTCGGGCGGCGGATTCGCGATATAATAAGCGCATCGGTCTTTATAGACCTTGGACGGGGAATCCGTCGGGTCCGCTTGGAGGGCTTCCTCGAATTTCTGGCCGGCCTCCCGGAATTGCATCATCTTGTACAGTTTACGCCCCGCGGCGAAAAGCTCAAGGGCTTGTTTTTTCGTTTCCGTTATCATGGTTTACTCGCTATATGCCTTACGGAGCTCGTTTTCGAGCGACGCGACGGCGATCTCGCGGCTCTTAAGTTTCTTCGCCTCTTCCTGAAGCTCCGCGATCTTCTGCTGAAGATGCGCGTATTCCATTTGACAGGAGTTGAGCCCCGCGCGGAATTCCGCGTCCTCGGGCAGGCCCGACGCGTTGCAAATGGACAGGAATTTCTTCGATACGAGTTCCACGTACGCGAGGAGCTTGTCGTTCAGCTGCTCCTGCAACGCGATGCGCGACTCGCGCTTTTTCAGCTGCTCGATCAACTCGTGGTTGCGAAGCACCGAACGGATGCGCGCGAGCACCTCGGAGAAATTGAACGGCTTGGTGATATAGTCGTCCACGCCGAGCTCGAAGCCCTCGATCTTGTCCTTGACGTCGTCCATCGCGGAAAACATGACGATCGGGATATTGCGCCATTCGGCGTATTCCGGGTCGTTTTTCAGTATGCGCGTCACTTCCCAACCGGACATCTTAGGCATGATATTGTCGAGCATGATAAGGTCCGGCGCGAATTCCTTGACTTTCTCAAGGCATTCGCGGCCATTGGAAGCCTTTTCAACGACAAAACCGAGTTTGGAAAGCATCAGATCGAAAAACTCAACGTTGATTTGCTCATCGTCCACGATCAGTATTTTTTTACGTGTTTCCATTACCATACCTGCCTAATTGTCGTATAAATGCCGAATCTTTGTCAACATTCCTAAAAGGAGCAAAACCGCGGCCAGGACCGCGAATCCAACGCCAAACCAATCCCCGTAGCGCGTATACGGCGCAACCGTTCCCTCCGGGATCAGAGGAACGCTTACCGCAAGCCATTCCTCCGCGAAGGGCTTCGCCATCGCGCGTATCTCGCCGTTCGGGTCAATATAGCACGTCTGTCCGGACGCGGCCGCGCGTACCACCGGGACGCGATTCTCCACGCCCCGAAAAACGGACATCGCCAGATGCTGATACTGGCAAGCCTCGTTCTTCGCCCACGCGTCGTTGGTCATGTTGACGATCGCTCGCGCTCCATGCACGACGAAATCGCGAGAGATATACCCGAAGGTATCCTCAAAGCATATTGGGGTTGAAAAAGAAAGATCCCCCGCCCGAAAAACGACCGGATCGTCGCCGCTTTCCCAAAAATGGGTATCGTTGGCGACAAGGAGATCATACACCCAAGGGAAGGATTTGCGATAGGGAAAATGCTCGGTAAACGGCACCAGGCGCATCTTTCGATAGCGGTCGGGATTGGGAGGCATGACGTTTAGGCCGGGGCGGAACAGAAGCGCCGCGTTATAGTCGACGCGACCCAGTTCGCCAAAGGAATTACGGCCCACTATCGCGTCGTCGTTACCGATGACGAAGGGAACGTTGGACTCGTCGAGATACCCAAGCAAGTCCGAAACGAGCGCGAAGGAATCCGGATCCTCACGATACCGCCAATGCCAATCGATCCTTGGCACGAAAGCGGTTTCGGGCCAAACGACCAGGGAAAGGTCTGGGTTCTTCGCCCTTGCCTCGTCGGACAGACGGACAAGCGTCTCGTAATCCCTTCGTGACGACGCGATACCCCCTATCCATGGATCGCTGTTCGGCTGGATCAAAGCGACCTTCGCGGCTTTATACCCCGAGTAATCCACGCGGGAAAAAAACCCAAAGGCGATCGTCGACGCAAAGGCCACGACCCATAGAAAAGCGGGAATGGCGTTGGTCCGCGCGAAACTCAAGCATTTGGAACGGCCGGAGCTCAAGCCGGAGCTCAAGCCGGAACCGAGGCCGGAACCGAGGCCGGCGGCGATCCAGGCGGAAGGAAAGACAACCAAAGCG
>DAOPXQ010000311.1:0-2771 GCA_035352395.1 Treponemataceae bacterium
ATTTTAACCCCTTATGAAAGAATCGCGCCTTAGGCAATTCGCCAAAACCGTTTTTAAGATAGAAACCATGCGCCGGCGTGTCGACGTCGGTGGAAAGGATGATCGAGAAGATTCCATCGCTCTTCAGGAAATCCTCGATTTTTCCCATGAACAGGCTGCCTAGGCCGCTTCCCTGCGAATCGCGCCTGACGCAGAATTCCCTGATGTAATATTCGGTTCCCGTATACCAATGGATGATCGAACCAAGAGCGATGCCGCACAGCGCGCCCTCCGCGTACAACCCGAGCGAGAGCGAATTATTATTTCCCGCGATATCCTCAAGATACCGCATGAGCTGCGCCTCGTCGCTCCAATCGTCGTTCCACGGCTCGTTGGCGAATACGCCGACGAACAACTCCTTGATGGCCGAAACGTCCGCCATCGAAAGCCGCTTTATTTCGCAATTCATTGCCATTCGAAATCTCCCCTTACCACCATCGTGACCGAACCGGAAACGACAACCTCGCCTTTATCGTTGACGAATCCGTCTATCCTGCTTTCCCTGTTCAGGAACCGACCTTGCCGCAGCGTGACGCGCTCGTTCCTCGCGAACCTTCCTTTCCTTACCAGATAGGATATAAGCGGTCCGGCGGCGCTTCCCGTCGCTACGTCCTCGTAAGCGCCGGTGTTATCCCACGTTCGGCACTCGAGCGTCGAGGTATCGAAGAAATACGCGAACTTGGCGCCAAAGCGCGAAAGCCGTTCCTCCATATCGTCGACGGCGATTCTTACGCCGGAAAGGCCCGACTTAACCGGCACCAACAGATATGGCAAGCCGGTGGATACGACTTCGATCGGATACGCGTCATCCAACTGTTCGGAGACGAGCGAATACGCGGGCAGGATGCCCTCCGCCTCTTTCTTCGTAAGCGCGTAAACTTCGGACGCGATTCCCTGATTCATCGAAACGCCATAACGACCGCCCGACCTTTCGGAGGACAGCCGAACCTCGCGGCCGCTTAAGCCTATCGTCACGTCGGCGCGCGGTACGGCCCCCGCGCGCGAATGGATTACGGCGGCGGCGCCCAACAGCGGATGCCCGGCGAAGGCGAGTTCTTCCTGAACCGTGAAGATCCTCGCGTCGACGCGCCCGCCTTGCCCTGGGGCCAAAAACACCGTCTCGAATTGCCTAAATTCGCGCGCGATGGCCTGCATGTCGGAGACATCGATCCCCGCGCAATCGCATATGACGGTAAGCCCGTTACCGCTCAATGGCTTGTCGGTAAAAACATCAACGTGATAGTACTTCATCATTCCTCCGCGCCGGTCAGTAGCTCGTTTTCCAGACGACAGTCGTCCCGTAAATAGGCTCGCGTTCCTCATGCCAGCGAATCCCCGTAACCTTGCCGTCGGGAATCGTGAACGCGAGATAATTATGCAGGTCATTCGATCGCCATACGTACGTGTCGCCCACGACCTTATGCGGCTTACCCATCAGGGCCAAGACCTCGCGCTTTTCGCTGCCGACGGTGAGGCCGTTTCTCAGCTTAACCGCGTCCGAACTCACCACGTACTCCGCCGTTCCGCTCTGTAGCACGTCGAACGAAAACACGCGGGCCGTGAGCCCTTCGTACGTAGCGACCTTGATAAAGCAAAACGAGGGGTTGGCGATGTTGTCTTTTTCAAGAGGGCAAATGGATCGACAGCCGATCAGCGGACCGATGCTAGAGAAGTCGCATGAGTAGTTTTTTAGGATAGTGAAGCTAAAGGGATTATTGATGAACCCGTCGCGCTCAGACCGCGATTTTTGCGAACGCCCCAGATAGCCCGCGACGGTTGCCGCGGCCATGCCAATAAAAGCGATGATCAAAACGACCGCGATCGCGCCGCGGCGGTTTCCGAATATCGAATTGCGCAAATCAACCATGCGTACCTCTCAGTTCATAACAATAAACCGGAGTCGGCGCGTTCGGTCAATGCGTTTATTACAGTTTTTTTATCCTTTCAGAGATTGCTTTAAGAACGAATCCCTCTTTCTCCGCCCATAGGGCCTTTTTCTGCAGAAAAACCTTATCGGTAATCCTTTCGACGGCGCACGCACGAACGTCGCCATCCACGTCGTTGGCGAGCGTTTTGAGCAATTGTTGGTCATCGATCTTGGCGATGAGCTCCCGACGCACGAAGGCGTCGGGATTCTCTAGAACCACCCTGCGGATAGCATCGCGATCCGTAAGGCGCCGCGCCGCGGCGACGCGAATGTCGCGGTCTGCGCTCGCAAGCTCCTCTGCGAAAGGGGCGATACCATGTTCATTCATCAACCCTTTGAGAGTTTCCTGATTCATAATCGCCCCTTTCGTGGGAAGCTACCGTTATCTTGACCAGAAACAGACTTCGTTTAGTGCGGAGTAGATCTCACCGCGAACTAAATTCGACGGAGAATAAGTAAATGATATTTTATCGGATTTTATGTGCACTGTTTCACTATCATTGCCCCAAAGCGTGATGCTCGATGGCGAGCCACCGGCAATATTGGTGACATACACAGTATGATCGGTGTAGTTTTCGAATTCGCAGTCGAAACTCGGCGTAAATAAACTGCAACCCGTTACGCACATCAACAATGCCAAGAGAATTCCAAAACTAAAAATCTTCTTCATCTCACAAATCTCCTTTTATCAAATATGTAAACTATCGAAAATCGCCATGACATCTGGCGTATAATCCTGAACGAGCTTTCTCCTAATATATGAAACTATCACAAATTGGAGATTTCAAACTTATCAAAACGGGTG
>DAOPXQ010000312.1:0-2756 GCA_035352395.1 Treponemataceae bacterium
ACACGATCATCATCGACCGCGCGAACATGTACGGCGTCTCGCAGCTCTACCAGCTGCGCGGCCGCGTCGGTCGGTCAGACCGGAAGGCATATGCTTACCTCTTTTACCCGGAGGGCAAGGCACTTTCGGAGATCGCGATGAAGCGCCTGCAGGTTATCTCGGACTTTACCGAGCTCGGAAGCGGCTTCAAGATCGCGATGAAGGACATGGAGATCCGAGGCGCGGGCAACCTCCTTGGCAAGGAACAGTCTGGCGATATCTACTCCGTCGGCTTCGACCTTTACCTCAAGATGCTCGAGGAAGCGATCCAAAAACTTCAGAATTCGGACTTCCAGGCGGAGGCCGACGTATGGCTCGAGCTCGAGTACACGGGCTTTATCCCGGACTCGTACATCGAGCTTGCGCAGACGAAGATGGAGATCTACAAGAAGATCGCGTCGATCTCCACCCAGGACGAGCTCGACCGCGTCTACTCCGAGCTCCAGGACCGTTTCGGGCCGATCCCGGACGAGGTGCAGAGCCTCCTCTCGCTCGCCGAGATCCGCATTATTTGCCGCAAACTCTCGATCGCGAGCCTCAAGGAAAAAGCGGGCAGGGTTCAGATCGAATTCTCGCGCGTTTCGAAGGTGTCGGTGGAACGCCTCCTCCGAATGATGAAGGAATCCGCCGGGCGGGTTAAGCTCGACCCGCATCACGCGAACATCCTTATCCTGGAGACCGGAAAGATCGGGCTTAAGGAAAAGAGCGAGTTCATCCGCGAGAAGCTTGATCAGCTAGCCGCGGGCTGAGCGACAATGTACAGTGAAAACGAGGTGATCCGTGCTTGAGTTTTTATACAGTGTAACGATTTATCCGGTCGAGTTCGTCATCGGCGTGCTCTTCGGTATCTTCAGCGATCTCTTCGGAAACGTCGGTTTTTCGATCGTCGGCGTCAGTGTAGCGGTAAGCGCCCTGTGCCTTCCGCTTTACGCGGTCGCCGAGCGCTGGCAGTCGCTGGAACGCGACAAGCAAAAGGCGATGAAGCCGAAGATCGATTCGATCAAGGCCGTGTTCAAGGGCGACGAGCAGTACATGATTCTGTCGACCTACTATCGCCAAAATCACTACCACCCGATTTACTCGCTCCGAAGTACTTTTGGCCTTTTGATTCAGGTACCGTTTTTTATCGCGGCGTATCATTTGATCTCCACTCTGCCGAACCTCGCCGGCCAGGCCTTCTGGTTTATACCGGACCTTGGCAGGCCTGACGGGCTTCTCAAGATCGGCGCTCTTTCGGTCAATATCCTGCCGATCCTGATGACGGCCGTGAACCTTACGTCCTCGATCGTGTACACGCGAGGCTTCGCGCTTAAGGACAAGATTCAGCTGTGGGTCATGGCCTTGCTGTTCCTCTTTCTTCTGTATGGGTCGCCGGCTGGACTCGTCTTTTATTGGACGCTGAATAATCTGTTCTCGCTGGCCAAAAATCTCGTCTATAAGGCGAAAAATCCCGTACGAGTCGCGTATACTATCGTCGCCGTTCTCGCGGTCTCCCTTACCTTTGTGTACGTTTCCCGGTTTAATCTCTCGCGGATTAAGACCCTGTTCGTCGAGGCTGTATGCGCCGTTGTGGTAATCGCGCCGCTGGCGTTCGCGTTCGCGTGCAGGTTGCTTCGCGTCCGCGCGGCAAAACGCGTCGGGATAAAACCCGGCGCCGGTGATATCGGTTCCGCGCGCGATTGGTCGCGGGTGTTCTGGGTTTCCTGCGCCGCGTGCGCGGTCTTCGCGGGCCTTACGCTCCCCGTGGGCCTCATCGCGTCCTCGAGCGTGGAGTTCGCGTCCGCGCTTGGCAATAAAAATCCCCTGACTCTCGTGCGGACGACTCTATTTCAGTCGATAGGCCTTTTTCTCGTGTGGCCGGGTTGCCTCTACCTCTTGTTCTCCGGAAAGACCCGCCGTGTTTTTTCGGTGATCGCGCCGATTGTTCTCTTTACGGCGATCGCCGACGCCTGGCTGTTCCGGGGAAACTATGGCACGATCTCGAGCTTCCTTATATTCGATAATTCCAACGCCCTGATCGCGAGCCTGTCGCAGGCGATAGCCTCGCTCGCGTGCCTCGCCGCGGTCGCGAGCTCCGTGGCGTTTCTGTCATCAGGTAAGAGAGTGAGGATCCTCGTCCCGATCACGGCGATCTCCCTCGTCGGTCTCGTCGCCGTCGCGTCGCTCGAGCTCCCGAAAATCTCGCGCGAATGGTCCGCCTACTCAATGCGGGTCTCGCAGGACGTCTCCGTGGGCAAGGACGACAAGGTATACCGGTTCAGCAAGACCGGCCATAACGTGTGCATCATAATGCTCGATCGCGCGATCGGTTCCTTCGCGGGCGATATCCTCGCTGAGGACGCGCGGCTCAAGGACTCTTTCGCGGGCTTTACCTGGTACCCGAATGCCGCGAGCTTCGGCCCGAATACCCTGCTCGCGTCACCCGCGATGTACGGCGGCTACGATTACGTTCCTGACGAGATTAACGCGAGATCGGAAGAGCCCCTCGTGAAAAAGCACAACGAGGCGCTGACCGTGCTTCCCCGTTTCTTTACGGAGGTTCATACAACCAGTTTGTCGTTTCTTTTAAAAGGTTGGGAATAGAAACCCGGCTGGCTGATCATATCACACCTGAGGCTTTTGAAAAACTGATTGATGGGAATACAAAAGCGCTTTATTTTGAATCCATCGGAAATCCGGGTTTCGTAGTGCCTGATTTTGAAGCATTCGGAAAGCTG
>DAOPXQ010000313.1:0-2755 GCA_035352395.1 Treponemataceae bacterium
TTGTCCGCGAGTATCTTGAACTCGTCGAAGAGCCCGGTAATGCGCGCTTCGTCGATCTTATACCCAAGGTACGAGAGTCGCTCCTCGAACGCGTGCCGACCGGAATGCTTACCGAGTACCATCTTATTGTGCGGCAAGCCGATCGATTCGGGCGTCATGATCTCGTAGGTCGCGCGGTTAGCCAGCACGCCGTGCTGGTGGATTCCCGCCTCGTGGGCGAAGGCGTTCTCCCCGACGATCGCCTTGTTCGGCTGGCACCGGACGCCGGTTGCCTTGGTCACGCGCTTGGACGCCTGATAGAGCTGCGTGGTGTCGACCCGCGTGGATAACCCATAGTAGTCGCCCCGGGTATAGAGGTTCATGACGATTTCCTCGAGGGCGGCGTTACCGGCCCGCTCGCCGAGCCCGTTGATCGTGCATTCGATCTGACCGGCGCCCGCGCGGGCGGCGGCCAGGGAGTTCATGACGCCGAGGCCCAGGTCATTGTGACAGTGGACCGATATGACGGCCTTATCGATATTCGGGACGTTATTCCGGATGTTTCCGATCAGGGCGCCGAATTCCTCGGGAACCGCGTAACCGACGGTATCGGGTATGTTTACCGTGGAAGCTCCCGCCTTGATAACGCCCTCGATTACCCGATACATGAACGCGGGGTCCGAGCGGGAGGCGTCCTCGAGCGAGAACTCGACGTCGCCGCAGAGGTTACGGGCGTACGCGACCATTTTGACGGCCTGCTCGTATACCTGGTCCGGCGTCATCTTCAGTTTGTATTCCATGTGCAAGGGGCTCGTCGCGAGGAACGTGTGGATACGGGGGCTTTCGGCCTCGCGAATCGCGTCCCAAGAGGCGTTGATGTCCTTTTCCAGCGCCCTTGAGAGGGATGCTATCGTAACGCCCTTAATGGTACGCGCGATCGCCTGAACCGACTGAAAGTCACCCGGGCTCGCGATGGCGAAACCGGCCTCGATAACGTCGACACCCAAGGCGGCAAGGCTTTCCGCGACGCCGAGCTTGTCCTGCAGGTTCATGCTGCAGCCGGGTGACTGTTCGCCATCCCTGAGGGTCGTGTCGAAAATCTTAATTTGTCTTGCCATGATTCACTCCTTGAGCTTTGATAACGAAACTATATCCACTGTAAAAAGAACGCTCAAGATATAAACAATCATTTTTAATCACTTTTTGTTTAATATACTTGTTAATATTGTTATATATGTTATATTGTCATTTATAGTTGTCATGTTAGCAAAAAAGATAACCAGAACCAAAGAAATTAATAAGATTCTCGCTGCACGACAATCTGGCCGGGTAGTCCTCCTTACGGGACTATTTGGCTCAGGAAGATCAACGCTCTTGGAAGAGGTAGCCCATCTCTTGAGGGATGAACGTCCCCCGGTCCGCATCGTGAGGGTTAACTGCTCGACTTTCGCCCGGGACGGGGAGATTCCTTCAGGAAAAGACCTTATGCAGGAGGCGCATGCCCTAGGTGCCGGACCCTCGGTCCTGTTCTTGGACGAGGCCGACCTGATCGGGGATATTGCGTCCGCAATCTCGAAGATCCTCGAGAAATTCCAGACGATGATCTTCGTGACCGGCAGGCATACCGCCGACTTGGAGCGAACCCTTACCGGGGCCTTCGGCAAGATCCCGACAGGGCCGCTCGCGATTATCCGGGTTGGGCCCATCTCGTACGGCGACTTCCTTGAGGCTTGGGGCTTACCCGAATCGCGTGATTCATTCGCGCTCTATGCGCGCTCAGGCGGTTTGCCGCAAAGCCTGATGATCGACCCTCGAAGCCCGGATGCGGGCGATTTTACCCTGCTCAGGGCGAATTCCTTTCTCCTTTCCGAGATCATCGAGCCAGATGCGATCAGAAACCCCGGGCACCTCCGAGAGCTTCTGGCCCTCTGCTCGCGCTCGTGCGGCGAGTCGCTCCCGGCGCGTCAGGCGTGCGCGGCCTTCGCGGCGAGGCGCATGACGATATCCCCCCAGGCGGTCATAGACTATCTCGCGCTTTGCGAGGCAAGCGGACTCCTCGTAAGCGTCGAGACAGTGGATCTTACGAACGAGAGGCGGATTGACGGCGCGAACGTATGGTATTTTGGCGACGTGGGATTGCGAGCCGCGTTTTCCGGTAGGGATTCGGGGGCGGACAGGGCGCGGGCGGAGGAAAACCTCGCGTACCTAAAACTCGTCGACGATGGCTGGACCGTGCGTCATGGCAGGGTCGGTTACGGCAAGCACTTAAGGGACGACGTCACGTTCGCGTGCGACCGGGACGGAAGGCGCGCGTACGTGCAGGTAATAGGGGGAAATGCCACCGCGGCCGAGCATATGAGGAAAACGGAAGCGCTGCTCGCGATCAGGGACGCTTGGCCCAAATACCTCGTGGGAGACGAAGCCCCGGACGCCATGGACGGCGTGACAAGGCTATCCCCGAGGGAATTCCTCACTTTGGGCCTGTAATCAGAATTTCAAAATATCGTTAATCTGAACGCCTACCTCGACGCGATAAAAGAGAGGATCGGTGAACAAGAACGAGAGGGAGTAATACGAAGGGCCAAACATGACCTTACAACCCGCCTCGGGACAGCTTCCTTGATACGCCGATTTCTGGATAAAGTCAAAGAAATACCCACCAAAGGGCTCGATCGCGAAATTTCCGAACGTTAAGCGCACGGAACCATGAACGGGGGTTTCTAGCCCCATCAACCCAATGAAACCGATGAGCCAAACCTCGACATTCAAGCCGGCG
>DAOPXQ010000314.1:0-2753 GCA_035352395.1 Treponemataceae bacterium
GTTGACCTCAACCTTACCATGGTTGCGCTCTACCGACTGAGCTATAGGAGCAAAAACTTGCGCGCATCGGTGTAACGAAGATGCTCGCCTAAAATACCAGAGGAGGAACGCTTTGTCAAGGGACGAAAACGCTAAATATCGCATTTTACGATTGCCACGCCGAATCTACGCGCCTATATTCTAATAATGAGTTGGGCATTGATACTATCCGGCGGGGGCGCGCGAGGGCTTGCGCATATCGGCGTACTCGAGGCGCTGGAAGAAATCGGGGTTCCTCCCCCGGGATTCATAGCGGGATGCTCCATGGGCGCCATTATCGGCGGGCTTTACGCGGCGGGAATGAGAACCTCGGAGATGCGCTCGTTTTTCGCCGAGCCTTTTGACGTTACCGAGTACATGAGCTCGCCGCCCTTCCTCCCCGCAAGCGGGCCACTTGGCCGAATTTTCCACTTTGGACAGGGGATGCGCAACCTCGTCGCCTCGGATGGGATCGATTCAGGGGATAAACTGCGGCAAACCCTCCAGAAACTGACGAAAGGCGCCCAAATCGGGGAAACGCCCATACCGTTTAGGTGCAACGCCTCGGATTTGGTAACCCAACGCGAAATCGTGCTCAACAAGGGCCCCATCGCCGACGCTATAAGGGCGTCGGCCTCCTTTCCCGGGGTCTTTTCACCCTTTAAAAAGGACGGTATGCTGCTGGTGGATGGTTTTCTTTTCCATAACACGCCCGTCTGGATAGCGCGAAAGCACGGATTCCAGGACACCCTCGCGGTTTACCTGGAAAAGCCCCGCGAAATGGACGTATCGCGGCTCAAATCCGCGTCGGACATACTCGTCAGGGCATTCGACTGCGCGCAGACGGCCGTAAAACCGAGCCGAAAGGATATCCCGACCGCCTCGATCGTCGCGTCGAACGGAAGATCTCCCTTCGATTTTGACCATCCGCAGGCGCAGATCAATTTTGGGTACTACGAAACCATGGCCCAGACCAAAACGATACGCGAGTTTTTCGCGAAGGGCGCGCGCGGGCGGCTGAATAGGCTGCTTCTTGAGCGGAACGAGCGAAAAAGGAGACAAGAATGAGCAACCTGGACGAGCGCATTGAAAAGGTCCTGTCGAGTTACGATACCTACGGCGGCATCAACCTGACGGACACCCTCAACTTTCCCAACAGACAGAGCGTCGTCGGGGTACTGGCGGACATCGAAAACGTCATATTCCCCGGCTTTCGCGAGGACACGAGCCTGGATAGCGACACCATGCGCTTCATCACCGGCGAACGCCTGCACCGCATCGTGCGAAACCTTACCGGAGAGGTCCTTAAGGCGATCAAGCATATCTGCCAGGCAAGCAACCGGGACGGCTCCGGCTGCTACAAATACTCCGAACAAATCGTCCTCGCCTTGATCGACGAGATCCCGGAATTTCGCAGGCTTTCCTGCACGGACGCGAAAGCCGCGCTCGACGGGGATCCGGCCGCGCGAAGCGTCGAGGAGATTATCCTCTCGTACCCCGGACTGGAAGCCCTGCTCGTGCATCGCATCGCCTATTTCCTCTATTCAAAGGGCGTTCCTATCATCCCAAGGATGATGAGCGAGCACGTCCACGGGAAAACGGGCATAGACATCCACCCCGGGGCCAAGATCGGCGAGGAATGCTTTATCGACCATGGGACGGGCGTCGTTATCGGCGAAACCGCCGTGATCGGGCGACAGGTCAAGATCTATCAGGGAGTAACCCTTGGCGCGCTCAGCGTGAAAAAGACGATGGCCGACAAGAAACGCCACCCTACGATAGAGGATAACGTGACCATCTACGCCGGCTCGACGATCCTTGGCGGCGAAACCGTCATCGGCGCGGGCAGCGTGATCGGCGGAAACACCTGGATCGTGGAGTCCGTACCTCCCGGAAGCAAGATATACAACAAACCCGCATGAAAAGGCCGCTCCGCGCGTTTCGAGCCGCGGACGCGGTCATTATCGCACTAATACTGGCCGCGACGATCGCCTCCGGCTACCTCGTATACGGCCAGGGAGGAAACTCCGCCCGGC
Organism: Treponemataceae bacterium; assembly: GCA_035352395.1. Lineage (GTDB taxonomy): Bacteria > Spirochaetota > Spirochaetia > Treponematales > Treponemataceae > Teretinema. Next base: position 2,055 of record DAOPXQ010000314.1, read on the forward strand.
TCGTCATCCAGGGCCCAACGGGTACCTGGATGTACGACCTCAAAACCGACCGAACGGTCGAGATCCCCGGTAAGCTCGGCAATACGACCATTGGCATCTCGGGTGGCAAAGCCCGAATCCTTGACTCCCCCTGCCCCACCAAAACCTGCGTCGCGGAACCGCCGATCTCCCATAAAGGCGACTGGAGCGCCTGCCTTCCCAACGCCGTGATTATCCGGATTGAAGGCGGGGATAATGAGGGAGAGGTTGATGCGGTGGTTTATTGACCGTGTTTAGTATACCGACCGGTAGGTATATAGGGCGCTCTAGCTAGTTGAGGCATGCGGAGATTAAGGGGCATAATCTCCGCAGAATGTGCGGAGATTAGCTTGTTATTCTCCGCAACCAGCCATATACTCAAACCATGCAATACATCTGGCAGAAAGAAGACTGGCCAAACTTCACCTGGGACGAATCCCGAATTGCCCCCCTGCTTACGCGGGCGCGACAATCAATTGGTTACGTCCTTGGCCTGATGGATGCGCTCGGCTTCAGGACGCAAGAAGAAGCCGAACTTGATGCCCTAACGAACACAATCGACAACTCAGGACAAATCGAGGGCGAAAACCTTGGGACTGAGGCGATCCGGTCATCCGTGGCGACAAAGCTTGGAATCGAAATAGGCGGGCTACTACCGACGGATCGGCGCATTGAAGGCGT
>DAOPXQ010000315.1:0-2746 GCA_035352395.1 Treponemataceae bacterium
CCCGCGGCCGTGGTCGAGGCGTTCGAGCGCGAGGGCTTCGTGTGGGGCGGAAAGTGGCTGCTGTGGGACAACATGCATTTTGAGTATAGGCCGGAACTGCTCGTGCTCCAGAAGTGGGGCCATAAGGGAGACCTCAAGGCAAAATGACCCAGGTTCCCTGGCCCTTTGCCCTTATCGTCGCGGTCGCCATCCTCGCGGGACTGACGCTCGTCGCGCTCGGATACGCGATCGGCTCGCTTATCGGAAAGCGCGTCGCCCAAAGCGAGATCGCCGAGCGCGTATCGCGCGAAAGGGTCGACGCGGTCAAGCGATCGCGCGCCGTTCTTGGCGGGCAGTTCTCGGAACAGCTTGCTCCGTATCTTCCGGGTTTTCCCGGCGACCCGACCGAGTGCCGGTTTATTGGTAAGCCCGTCGACTTCGTCACTTTTTCCGGGGCGTCCGCGGGCGCCGTCGACGAGATCCTGTTCATCGAGGTAAAGACCGGGGGCGCGCGACTGTCGCCCGTCGAGCGTTCTCTCAAGGAATGCGTCGAGTCGGGCCGCGTCCGCTACGTAGAGTATCGCGTGCCCGCGCCGGCTAACTCTACTGGCACGAATCCCGCTCGATAAGCCCGTCGCACTCTTCTTTCGGCATCGGCCGTCCCGTGAGGAATCCCTGAATCGTCTTGCAATTGAGCTTTTTCATCGTCTCGAACTGAGCGTCCGTCTCCACGCCCTCGGCGATCGTGTCGAGCCCGAGTCGGTTGACCAGATTGACTATCGCGTCGGTGATGTCGTACTCGATGCTCCGTTCCGCCGTGATGTTCGCGATGAACGATTTATCGATCTTAAGCGTGTTGATCGGGAGATACTGCAGGTACCTGAGCGAGGAATACCCCGTGCCGAAATCGTCGAGCGACAGCGCGACCCCAAGACCGCGAATCTCCTGAAGGAGCCTTATCGACTCCTCGAAGTTCCTTATCAGAACCCCCTCCGTAATCTCGATCTCGAGGAACGAGGGCTTGATGCCCGTCGATGAGATGACGTCGCGAAGGTCGTCGATGAACCCCGATTGCTGGAGCTGAACCGGCGAGACGTTGACCGAGACGATCCCGGCGAAGCCGAACCTGTCTTGCCAATCCTTCAATGCCTTGCATGCCTCGCGGAGAATCCAGTCGCCGAGCGGGATGATCGTTCTGTTCTCTTCCGCTATCGGTATAAATTTCTCGGGACTTACGTACCCAAGCTCTTCGTCGAACCAGCGGATCAGCGCCTCGAATCCGCGCAGCCCCTTCGTGTTCGCGTCGTACTGCGGTTGATAGAATAGCCTGAACCCCTCGCGCTCGAGCGTCGCGAGCATTCGGTGTTCCATATTGAGCCGCGAGAGGAGATTCTCCTGCATGATCGAATGGAACAGCGACAGTGTGTTCTTTCCGCGCCGTTTCGCGTCGGTCATCGCGATGTCCGCGTACTTCAGGAGTTCTTGGTCGGTCGTCGCGTCCTCGGGATACGTCGCCACGCCGATCGACACCGTCGTGCGTATCTCGGCGTTGTGGATCATATACGGCTCCCGCAGCGTTTCCTGTATCGTCCCGATCAGGTGGAGAAGCTCCGCGTCGCCTTCGTAGTTATGGGCGATGAGGAGAAACTCGTCCCCTCCGAACCTACTGGCCATTACGTCGGCCATGGAGAAGTGCCCGAGCCGCTGCGCGATTTGCCTGAGCAGTTCGTCGCCCGAATCGTGGCCGATCGAGTCGTTGAGCGTCTTGAGGTTGTCGATGTCGAATATCGCGACCGCGAATTTCGTCTCCGCCCGGCTCGCGTTGGCTATTTCCTCAAGGAGCGTCTGTTGGAACTTTATTCGGTTCGGGAGGTTCGTCAGGCGGTCGTAGTAGGCGAGCCTCTCGAGGCTCACGTTGAGCGACTCGATTTTCTCCAGCTTGACCTTCAGGTTATTGCGCGACTCGGTAAGTTCCGCGGAAAGCGATGACAGTCTGAGATTCTGCGCCTTGAGGCGCGTCTCGCCTTGCTTGAGGTCCGATACGTCGGAAACGTGGCAGCAGACATGCGCCTCGTCCAGCATCGTCATCGTGATGTCGAGCCACTTCTCGACGAGGTCGCTGTACATGATATGGTGGACGGGCTTGGCCGTTGAAAGCGCCTGCGAGCAATATTCCATCCAGGGGATGGAAGAGGATGCGTATAGGGTCTTGGAGAGAAGTTTTCCCTGGATCGTCTTGATCTGCGCGCCGCTGACGGATTCCCACGAGGGATTTACGTATTCGACGAGAAAATCGGCCTTACCCGTTTCCGGATCGGGCTGGACGCTTGCCGCAAGCACCGCTTGCGGCAAGTTCTCCAGGATATTGCGGTAGAATTGGTCAATGTTCATCAGGAGGCCAATTATACCCAGGAATGACTATTCTGTAAAACGAATTTTCTGCCAGGTCTGATTGTAGAGCTCAAGGTTCTCGCCGAGATCCTCTTTAAGCTCGCAGTTCGCGATCGCGTCCGCGGTATAGAGCGGGGTGACCTTTTGGTACTGCGCGGCCTCGCTGTGGATCGTCGAGGGGAAACCGAAGGCGTCGAGGAACTCGGCGTAGATGTCCGGCCTGAGGATGAAGTTGATGAAGGTATGGGCGAGCTCGACGTTCTTGGCCCCTTTGGGGATGCACATGCTGTCGATGTACAGCGGACCGCCGGACTTCGGAATGAAGAACGCGACCTTCGGCCTCATCTCGGGGGATACCTCCGCGAAGACCGCCTCC
>DAOPXQ010000316.1:0-2735 GCA_035352395.1 Treponemataceae bacterium
TCTATGGTCGAGGCGCATACGCTTTTTACGGAGAAGCCGTTTAGCTGCAAGGTGCTCAAGGACAAGACGGCGGAGATTCGCTTTCGGGGTACGCCGGTCAAGACGATTTCGGGCAAGGAGTTCAACAAGCTCGAGCGGGTGATCGCGATGGACAATCAGCCCGAGCTGCAGCTGTTCCTCACGAAGGTTACCGGGACCGAGGTCAGCAAGTGACCGAGCGCGGCGAAGGCAAGGCGCAGGAGAATAATCCGCTGCACGGCGTGACGCTCGAGGAGATCCTCGTGTACCTCGTCGAGCACGTCGGCTGGATCGAGATGAATCGGCGCGTGGAGATCAATTGCTTTTTCTGCAATCCGAGCGTCCGGTCGAGTCTCAAATTCCTTCGCAAGAATAACTGGGCCCGGATCGAGGTCGAGCGGATGTACCTCGACTGCGTCGGCGGCCCCGATACCCGGAATCGCGACTTTCACGAGTGATACTGGGTTACGCTCGCGCGGGGGGTTCTCGAGCGGCGGGGTCTGACCCTTTAGCGCCGGGGTCTGACCCTATTTTTTTTCGTAGCGGACGAGGCGGTTCTTGCCGGCGCGTTTCGCTTCGTAGAGGGCGTTGTCGGCGTGCTCGAGGAGTCCCGAAGGCGGCGCGCCGTCTTCGGGGAATAGGGTGTAGCCGAGGCTGACGCTGATCCGGCAGACGCTCGCGTCCGGGAGCGGGAAGGGTTCGCTAATCGCCGCGACGATGCGCTGGAAGGTCGCCTCGCACGCGGCCTCGCTTTCGGGCTCGAGGAGGAGGACGATGAACTCGTCGCCGCCCATCCGCCCGACGGTGTCGCTGTCCCGCACGCGGGCCTGGAGCCGCGCGGCCGTTTCCGCGAGCACGAGGTCGCCCGCCTTGTGGCCGTATCGGTCGTTGACTTCCTTAAAGCCGTCGAGGTCCAAGTAGGCGACCGCCATGCTCTGGCCGTTGCGGCGGAGGAGCCTCGTCGCCTGGTCGAGGCGGTCGAGGATGAGGAGGCGGTTCGGGAGCCCGGTCAGGGAGTCGCGCTCCGAAAGGTCGCGGAGGACGTTGAGCCGGCGCGCGTAATCGCCGACGTCGAGGAACTCCACGATGAGGATGCGATCCTCTTCGAGCGAGAGGATTCGCGCCGATATGATGAATGGCCTTTCCCCGCCCGTCGCGTCCCGGAGCTTGATCTCGAGTCCCTGGAGCACGCCGCCTGAGTCCTCGAGCCGCGCGATGAACCGCGCGCGGTCCCCTTCGTTGAGCCAGAGGCGCATCTCGGGCGAGTCCGATCGCTTGCCGAGTATCGCGTCTTTCGTGAAGCCGAGTATTTCGCAGAAGCTCGCGTTCACGTCGAGGAGCACCCCGTCCTTGAGCCTTGAGACGATCGCCGGCGTCGGGAGCAGGTCGAAGATGGCCTGGAACTTCGCCTTGGTCTGGGCAAGGGTCTTGTTGACCGCCTCGAGCTCCCCGATCGCGCCGTTGAGCGCCGCCGTGCGCGTGTTGACCTCGGTCTCGAGGTACGCCGTCTTATGGAAAATCGCGAAGGAAGAGTCCGTAAGCTCGTTCATCGAGTCGTTGTGCGCGATGAGCGCGTCGATGACCTTGTTGCGGCGCTCGATTTCCCCCTGAAGGTCATCGCAATATTTTAGGCTTCAGTACTCGGCCGCGTCCGCGGTGACCGGGCCGAAGGCGACGCCGGTGAAGGTTTGGTTCATGTGGAGGCCGCGGTATTGCTCGCCGTAGGTGGTGAAGCCGAAGACGTTTCCTTCGCGATAGAGTCGGTCGATGTCGCCCATCTCGAGGTTCTCGAGGAACTCCCGCTTATTCAGGATGCACTCGAAGCCGAGGATGAACGAGACCTCCCCGAGCGCGTCTTGCAGGGACGAGAAAATCGCCTTGCGATTATGGAAGAGGTCCGCCTTCCGCCCGACCCGGAGGACGAGGCCGCGGTCGATGGCGCAATAGAGGGTGAGGCTTCCGTCCGGGTTCGCCGACCTGATCGCGCGCGCGAAGTCGACGCCGTTGATCCGCGCGATGAGCGGTGCGTTCGCGAACTGCGCCGGCCCGAGGTCCGCGGGCTCGAGCCCGAGCGTCCGGGCGTACTCCCTGCTCGCCGGGTGCCCGTTGATCTCGAGGATGACGCGCCGCCTCGGGTCCGCGTCCGTGATGACGAGCGGGTCGCCCGAGCTGAAGAAGGGATGCGTCTGGAAGGGCTTCGCCGCGCGCGTCGTGGAGATCGCCGCGATCACGGTCTCGCCCCGGCGGAACGAGCCCTCGTGGAGGACGAAGGTTTCGGCGTAGCGCTCGTCGTCACCCGCCGAGCCGCCGACGACGGGGATGTCCCCGAACTCGCTCTGGCACGCCTGCGAGATGAGCTCTTCCATGCCGGAGAGCCCGTCGACGAAGAGTAAGGCGAAACGCTGGGGAAAGACGCCCATGCGGGCCTTCACGTCCGCGATCGCCGCGCGCATGGCGCCGCCGTCCCGCGCCTGGGCGTCGGTGAGGGTGGCGCTCGCGAGGGTGAACTCCGAGGCGGGAAAGCTCGCCGCGACGAGTCCCCCCGCGCTATGCCCGAGAACCCCGAGTTCCCCCGCCGTCGTGCAGCCGAGGACGGGTATCCCGGGAAAAGCCTCCTTAATCCCGCGCGCGACCGCGTCGAGGTCGAACCGCACCGAGCAAAAGAGCAGTATAAAGGCGATGTCGGGCTGCCTGATTCGCCCGACAATCTCGCGCAG
>DAOPXQ010000317.1:0-2705 GCA_035352395.1 Treponemataceae bacterium
ACTCGAGGAGTCCGGCAAGACCACGGGATTGTATACCTCCCCTCACATGATCGATTTCACCGAAAGGATATCAACACCGTCGGGGCCGTTTACAGACGCGGTTTACGGCAAAGCCTGCGACGTGATCGTTCCCCTAGTTGACTCGATTATCCCCGGCACGATACCGGGAAACGTCGATCCCAGTTGGTTCGAGCTCGTGACCCTGTTCTCGTTCGTTACCTTCAGGGAAGCCGGCGTCGATTGGGGCGTGATAGAGACCGGGCTTGGGGGAAGGCTTGACGCGACGAACGTCATAGTCCCGGAGGCAAGCGTCATCACTCAGATCGAGTTGGAGCATACCGAATACCTTGGCGACACGTTGGAGAAGATCGCCGGCGAAAAGGCCGGGATCATAAAACCGGGCGTTCCCGTTTTCGTGGCGGAGCAGCAAACCTCGGTGCGAAACGTGTTTTCGCGCGTCGCCGACGAGCGCGCATCCCCGATTTTCAGCATGGAAGACGCGATCGCGTCGCTTGAATCGAGCGTGTCTCAGGATGGCCTTTCGGTCTCGATATCTTTTAACGATCTGCCCGGAGGCGCGCGGTTCAACCGCCCGATCGGGACTCGCCTTCGTTTCGTGAACCGCATACAGGCGAGGAACGCGGCGTTAGCGGCTTATACCGTCAAGCGGATACTCCCGGATATCGACGAAAGCACGATTGAGCGCGGACTTGCGCGCGCGTGGCTCCCGGGTCGTTTCGAGATCGTGCGCGACGATACCATCGTGATTCTCGACGGCGCGCATACCGTGCGGAGCATGGCTTTGACGATTGAGACCATGAAGGCCGCGTTTCCGGGGGAATGCCACCTATTGTTCGCTTGCGCGGCCGATAAGGACGTCGAGGCGATGGCTGCCATGTTTCCCGGGGTATTTTCGCGCGTTACGGTAACGCGTCCCGGTGAACGAAAAACGAGCGATATAAGCCACGAGGCGCGCGCGTTCAGGGAAGCTTTCGCGGGCGACGACTCCACTGCCGTCGTAATCGACGGCGATTATCGAAACGCCATTACCTTGGCCTATGACAAGGCGCGAAGCGCGAAGGTTCCCCTACTCGTCACAGGCTCATTCTATCTGGTCGCTGAAGTGAAAATGCGACTGTTTCGCCCCGAATCGGGTCAGGGAAACTAATCTCCGTCGCGTGGAGCTGTAAGGGTATCGTCGATAATTCCCCGGCGGCGTTCTCCTTCCAGAGAGGATGATAGATGGGATCGCCCATGATCGGAAATCCCGAGAACGCGAGATGCGCGCGGATTTGGTGCCGAAATCCCGCAATCAGGCAACAAGTTACGGAAATTACCGGACTGAGATAATCGAACCCGCAATCTTTGATTTGCTCGGTTGCGCCGGAGGATTCATTCATATCGACGATTATTGTTTTATAAGCGCGTTCCGTTCCCGAATATCCCCGATCTCCGGGAAAAACGGGACGTACTTCCTTTCTCCCGGGACCCCATGCGCGAAATTCGCTTTCGATGGTGAACGGTAATTTTTCAGCGATCGGAAAGCGTCCATCGGCGTTACGCGAGCAAAAAGCGACGTATTTTTTTACTATCAAGCCATTTTTCTGAGACTCGCGAAGACTGTCATAGCAAGATTGCCTTTTCGCGAGGAGCACGAGTCCCTCGGTCGCCGTGTCCAGACGATGGACGAGTCCCCGCTCGACGGGCTTGATGCCCAGAACCGAGTCGGCGTCGGGATACCGCGCGACGAACCATGAAACGAGAGTTCCCTTTTCTCCTTCGGTAAGCGGCGCGGAAGGCATGCCATGGGGCTTAAAAACGATCGCCCATTCATCGGTTTCCTTCGCGACGTATGGATCAACGGTCATTTAGCGCTTCCTTTGAGAGTCATGATGACTTTCTTAAAACGCGCGGGAACGGGGGCGATGAATCGGCGGGGAAGACTTTCGCCGGGCAAGGTAATCGAAAGTTTCCATGCGTGGAGCATCAGCGTCGCGTCGGGAAAGAACCTGTCTTTCTTGCCATAAATCGGGTCTCCCAAAATCGGGCAGCCAAGGAATTTGCTATGGACGCGAATCTGGTGAGTTCGGCCCGTGTGAAGCGTAAAGACGACGATGGAGTACGTTCCGTACGCGCGCAAGACCCTGTATTCGGTGCGGGCGCGCTTTCCCTTTGTCTCATCGCTCGACCACGTAAATCGCTTTCGGTTTTTGGGGTCGCGGACTATGTTCGTCCGGATGTCGCCAACGGGCGATTTTGGGACGCCGGAAAGGATCGCGATGTATTTTTTCCTCGTGTTGCGGCAGCGAAACTGTTCCTGAAGAAATGTCTCCGCCTCTGGATTTCTCGCGGTTATGATTACGCCCGAGGTATCCTTGTCGAGCCGATGCACGATGCCTGGGCGGTGATTCCCCTCGGGCGCCGATATCTTCCAATGCCACAGGAGCGCGTTCACGAGCGTGCCGGACCAGTTTCCCGCGCCTGGATGCGTTACCATCCCCTGGCGCTTGTTTATCACGGTCACGTCGGGATTCTCGAAGAGGATATCGAGCGGTATGTCTTCGGGAAACAGGTCTTCGGGAATTTGGTCTTCCCAAGACACGCGAATCGAGTCGCCGGGCATGACGACTTTCGAGAGTTTCGCAGGCTTCCCGTTTACGGAAATTTCCATGGCGCCGTTTTTAAGCCGGGATCGGCTTATCGCC
>DAOPXQ010000318.1:0-2695 GCA_035352395.1 Treponemataceae bacterium
TGTTCTCGATCGGGTTTCACGTCGTCGTCGAGCGATTCTTCCTCGGCGTGGACGAACGTGAGGGCGTACTGTCGGGGATCATCCAGGAAAACGTTACCGGCGTGAGGGTCGTCAGGGCTTTCGCGAGGCAGTTGTACGAACGCGAGCGGTTTTCCCGCGCGAACGATGCCTTCCGGGATCAGGTATTCAAACTGATCGTGGCGCTGTGCGTTTTCTGGAGCGTGACGAGTTTCCTGGGACTCTTGCAGATTGCGATCGTTACCGGTTTGGGTATCGGGATGATCGGACGGGGAACGCTTACCATCGGGCTTCTTTTCTTGTTCATTGCGTACGAGCATCAGGTGCTTTGGCCCATCAGGCAATTCGGACGCGTGTTGGCGGATATCGGTAAGACGAAGGTCGCGTTGGGCCGTATGGCCGAGCTCTTGAACCTTCCCGTTGAGGAAGGACTCGACCGGGTTCCGGGAAAAGCGAAAAGTAATGCCGAAAACCAGGCGAGTACCCCTGAGATCGGCGCGAATTGGGCCAGCGGGGCCATCGAACTTGATCATGTCTCGTTTTCGTACCCGGACGGCACGGGCGTTCTTGATGACGTTTCGCTCAGGATCGAGCCCGGCGAGCGGATCGCGATCGTGGGCCCGACCGGAAGCGGCAAGTCGTCTCTTGTCCATCTTCTGACGCGCTTTTACGAGCCCTCGTCGGGCACGATTCGGATCGGCAGGCGGGATGTTCGCGAGATTCCGAAACGTGAGCTCCGCTCGAGGATCGCGCTCGTGCTGCAGGAAGGCTTCCTGTACGGAAAGACGATCCGCGAGAATATCCGGATGGGGCGAAAGGACGCGAGCGAAAGCCTGATCGTCGAGGCGTCGACGCAGGCGGCGCTCCATAGCGTGATCGAGGGCTTTACGGCGGGATACGAGACTATGGTCGGGGAACGCGGCGTGACGCTGTCGGGCGGTCAAAGGCAGAGAGTTTCGCTCGCCCGCGCGTTCGTCAGGGAAGCGCCCATATTGATTCTGGACGACAGCCTGAGCGCCGTGGATACGGAGACGGACGGGATGATCCGCGAGGCGCTCGCCCGCGCGAATCGGAAAACGACGACGATTATCATTGCGCACCGGATCACGACGCTGGCGTCCGCGGACCGGATCGTCGTTCTTGAGGGCGGCCGCGTAACCGCCGTCGGGACGCACGACGAACTGATGCTGTTGCCCGGACTTTACAGAAGGCTCGCCGAGTTGCAGGGCGCGCGACCCAAAGGAAACTGAAATGTCTGATATACAAGGATTCGAGGAAAAGGATTACTCCCGCGAGTTCAACGCGGGAATTTGGAAGAAGATAATCAAGATGGCGCGGCCGGTGTATCCGTTCATGGCGGTCACAGGCTGCTTGATGGTGATGCTCGCCGCGATGGACGCGGTTTTCCCCCAGTTTTTGCGATACGCCGTAGACGTACTGGTTCCGGCCGTCATGGCCGCCGGAGGGTCGGGCGTTGGTGGACGGATCGTCGCGTTCCTGGCCGCTTCCATCGGGCTTGCGACTGTGCAGGGAATATGCATCTTCTCGTTCATTTTAACCGCTGGCGTCATTGAAGTTCGGCTAGTCCATCTACTGCGGCAAAAGGCATTTGATCAACTGCAGGAGTTGAGTTTCTCTTATTATGACAAGACGCCCGCCGGGTGGATCATGTCGCGCATGACGAGCGACGCGCAGAAGCTGGGCGATACCATCGCCTGGGGCATCGTGGACCTTGTGTGGGGAACCGCAATAATGGCAGCCGTGATCGTTTTCATGTTCGTCATGAACTGGCGTCTGGCGTTGGTGGCCCTCGCGTTCATGCCCGTTTTACTTGTGATGACCTGGTTGTTTCAGACGCGGATCCTCGATACGCAGCGCAAGGCACGGAAAGCCGGATCGTTGCTGTCCGGTATGTATAACGAGGGCCTTCAGGGTGCCCGGACCTCAAAGACTCTCGTCCTGGAAGAGCATAACAGAAAGGAGTTCGAGGCGAGCAGCGGAAGGCTTAAGGGCTACGCGATGCGGGCCGCGAGATTGTCCTCCCTGTTCATGCCCCTCGTTATTCTTCTTGCCTCTGTCGGGGCGGCGATGGCCTTGGGTAAGGGCGGTACTATGGTGATCGGTGGCTATTTAAGCTTCGGTACCCTGATCGCGTTCGTGAATTACTCGATGATGCTGTTCGATCCCGCTAGGGAGGTTGCGCGCGTCCTCTCCGAGTTTCAGGCAGCGCAAGCGAGCGCCGAGCGGCTTGTCGGGTTGATTGAGACCATGCCCGAAATAGTGGATAGCCCGGACGCCGTCGAAGACGGTGATATTCGCGGGGACGTCGAGCTGTCGCACGTGGATTTTGGCTATGCGAAGGGCGATTTGGTCTTTAAGGATTTTTCGCTGAAAATACCCGCGGGACAAACCCTCGCCATCGTGGGCGAAACGGGAAGCGGAAAGTCGAGTCTGGTCAATCTTATGTGCCGGTTTTACGAACCGAGCGCGGGCGAGATTTTGATCGACGGCAAGGATTACCGAACGCGGACAAGGTATTGGCTTCACAGTAAGTTAGGATATGTCTTGCAAACGCCCTTGTTGTTCTCCGGAACCGTCAGGGAGAATATCCGTTACGGTAGGCTTGCCGCGACCGATCCGGAAATTGAGGAGGCGGCACGACAGGCGAACGCGTACT
>DAOPXQ010000319.1:0-2694 GCA_035352395.1 Treponemataceae bacterium
CGGTCTCTATAACTGGCTTTCGATCGCGCGGAGCAGCCTGAAGAGGGTTTCGTTGACCGGAACGGGGATCCCGCGCTTCTTGCCGAGCTCGATCACCGTGCCTGAGAATATCTCCACCTCCGTTTTCCTTCCCGCCTCCACGTCCTGGCACATGGAAGTTTTTCCTTCTGGGCTCAGGGCGTCCATCGTCGCGTAAACCGACGCGATGTCCCCTTCCGTAAGGGTTATGCCCTCGGCGCGCGCTATGGCGATCACCTCGCGCATCGCCGCGTCGAGGATCTCTCGCGTTTCCGCCGCGATGGTGGCGGATTGGATCAGGCGATACGGCTGGCGGGTAATCGCGGTTACCTGATTGACGGCTACGTTCAGCATGTATTTGTACCAGAGCCGGTTCGTCATGTCGCGCGGAACGCTGTACGCGATTCCCGCGCGGTCGAAAAAATCGGCGATCGCGCGCACTCGCGGCGACCATTCACTTCTTTCGGCGGCGTTTTGCGGGTCGCCGAAGAAGATGGTCCCCGTTTTGGAGAACCACGTCGCGTTGCCGCCGTGCCCGGCGTCGGTCCCGACAATCATCGACTCCGGGACTCTCCAATCGCCGAACGCGTCACCGATGATGCGTTCGCTCGTGATTCCGTTAAGGAGCGAAAGGATAAGCGTTTCGGGGCCGATGTGTGACGAAAGGTCGTCGATGACGCGGCCAAGCTGATGCGCCTTGCACGCGACGATGACGAGATCAGGTTCCGAATTTCCCGCGGCGTCGCACAGCGCGAACCGTTTTGGCTCGCCGTTGATGACGAAGCCTTCTCGCTCGTAGCGCTCAAGCCGTTCGCCTTCCGCAAGAATGGAAACCTTGCCAGGTAGACGTTCTTCGATCTCCCAGGCGACCATTGAGCCGATCGCTCCCGCCCCGGCGATAAGCGTTTCGCGAATTTTTCCCATTCCCGATTCTCCTTGTGCTATTCCGATTACTGAAATAGTATAGACTCGAAATGACATTGGCAATTATCATTCCCGCCTCGGCGTGCGCACTTATGGTATTGGCCGCCGTCGCCCTGTTCGCCGCACGGGGGTATCGACTCGCGAAAATGGGCGCGCTAACGTGTTCCCTGGGCGAACGACGCCCCTTTCAGTTCGTCGGCGTCCTTTTAATCTCTCCCGCGCTCGTTATAATACCGGCGGTACGCCGCCTTTCGGTTCCTGTATCGATCGCGCTTTCGGCGGTTGGCATCCTGCTTTTCGCGATAGCGTTCCGGGATATCCTGCACGCGGGGATCTCCGGCGCGTACGATCGCGGCATCGTGTGGCGCGGCTCGTTTGTCCCCTACGATTCGATTCTTTCCATAGAGAGACCAGACCCATATACCCTGATCATCGTCTGCCGTCGGCGCGGCACAAAGACGATCGTGTCGGGTCCCCGGGAGATGGTTGACGCAGTGTCCGAGATCGCCGAAAAGAAACGTTCGCCCTTGCCGTAAGCGCTCGCTTCGGCATATTATGGCGGCATGAAAACCATCGTCATCGGCTCGGGCGGCCGTGAGCACGCTATCGCTTGGGCACTCGCCAAATCACCGAAAGTATCCGAAGTCATTTGCATCCCCGGTAACGGAGGGACGGCGTTTGAGGAAAAATGCCGAAACCTGCCCGTAAGCGTTTCCGAGACCTCTCGGGTCGTCGAGGCCTGCGCGGGGGAACTCGCAGGGCTCGTAGACGGTTCGTTCGTCGTGGTCGGTCCCGAGGATCCGCTCGCCGCCGGACTTTCCGACAGGCTTGCCGAGGCCGGGCTTCGCGTAGTCGGTCCTCACCGAGCGGGCGCGACGCTCGAGGCGAGCAAGGACGTCGCGAAGAGCTTTATGGCCAAGTATGGGGTAGCGTGCCCGTCGAGCAAGACCTTTACGGACTCAGGAGAGGCTATCGCCGAAATCAGGCGCATTGACGGGCCGGTCGTCGTAAAGGCCGATGGTTTGGCCGCGGGAAAGGGCGTCGTGGTCGCCCCGAACGCGGAGACGGCGATACGGGCCGTCACGGATTTCATGGTCGATAAATCCCTTGGAAGCGCGGGACGCAAGGTCGTGCTCGAGGAATATCTAGAGGGCGACGAGGTTTCCATATTGGCCGCCGTCAGCTCGACGCCTGAGCTCGTCGCGGCGGGGAAGGCGAGTATCGTTCCCTTCGTCACGGCGCGCGATCACAAGCGGCTCCGCGACGGCGCCAAGGGCCCGAACACCGGCGGCATGGGCGCGATAGCCCCGGCTCCCGGAGTGGACGCCGAGATTCTCGCCCGATTCCGGACCGACATACTCGAGCCGACCCTCCGCGGGCTCGGCGCCGAGGGATTCGATTATCGCGGTTTTATCTTCTTCGGCCTGATGCTTACCGCTAAGGGCCCGAAGCTGCTTGAATACAACGTTCGCCTCGGCGATCCCGAGACGCAGGCGGTTCTCCCGCTCATGGACTTCGACTTTGCCTCGATGTGCGAGGCGATTATGGACGGAAGCCTTGTCGACTTCCCGTTCGCGTGGAAGGACGGCTTCGTGTGCGCTCCCGTCGCGGTCTCGGGCGGTTACCCGGGAAGTTACCCGAAGGGGCTCGCGATCACGATCGACGAACAGGCCGTCGAGACATCGGGCGCTAAGGTATTCATCGCGGGCGCGACGGTAAACCAGCGCCAGGGAGCGAATAGGCCGGACATGC
>DAOPXQ010000320.1:0-2679 GCA_035352395.1 Treponemataceae bacterium
AGCTCTTTATCCAGCGCTACGATCTTCCTGAAGCACTCGGTAAACTCGCCCATCACGCGTTTTTGCTGTTCGGTAAAGCATGCCTTTACGCCCGAGAATCCGGCGAGAGGTTCGTGGGAAAGGACCGATCCCATTTTGTTCTTGAGGTCTTCTTCGGCCCTTAGGCGTTCGTCGGACTTTGCGCGGAGGAGGTTTTCGGCGCTTTGAAGCTTGCCCTGTGCCTTGCCAAGCAGCTGCTGAAAGCGGGAGGATTCGTCCTTTCGACTGGTTTTTGCCTCGTCGGTGCTCGATGGGGTTATCTTCCCCGATCCGATTTCGTACAGCCACTCGTCGATGTAATATACCGGCTCGCGGTAGATGTTATCGTCGATAACCGTGGAAAAGAGGGCTTTCTGCTCCGGCGAAAGGAGCGTGGGAAGGATAAGGCCAAACCGGAGCGCGTATTTCTTCGCGGGATCGATTTTTCCCGAGGCGGACCTGAGCGCGAGGTTTTGTATAAAGTCCCAGTACGCGGTGATGATTTGCTGGCGGTATACGCCCCGATCCTTTGGGTCCTGACAGGTTAGGTATTTGGAAAGAAGGTTGTGTAGGCGCTGCGCGGTTTCGTTCTCGTTGCCGAGAACCTTTTTGTAGTATGCGGGGTCGTCGAAATACCGGTGCGGGGTCTCGTTGTAGAATGCCTCGATCTTGGTAAACGACGAAGCGGTAAGGTCCACGTCGTGGGGACCGCGCGGACCGGAGCCGCTTGCCTCAAGCGCCGAGGAAAACAGGGCCTCTTTGCTGATGGTCGGTTTACTGGATGATTTGTTGATTACGACGGGAGTATCGTCAAGAAGCGCGGCCAACTCGGGATCAAGTCCAAGATTATCCATAAGGGTCTTCTTTCAGAAATGGTGATTTGTAAGTTGGTTAGAAGAGGACTCGTGGAGGTGAGGGGAATTGAACCCCTGACCTCTTGCATGCCATGCAAGCGCTCTAGCCAACTGAGCTACACCCCCGAGGTAAGAGGAATATAGCAGGATACGCCCGGAAGGTCAAGAGTCCTCTCTTTCCAGGCCCGACTGTTAGTTAAATTATAGCACGGGATGTACCGAAGTTCCCCTAAATATGCTATAAAAGAGCTTGTAAGGAGAACTAACGCTATGAACGACAAACTGTGCCCCTGTGGCTCAAATCTTGAATATGACAAATGCTGTAAGCCCATAATCACCGGTAAAACCGTCGCCCCCACGGCCGAGGCCCTGATGCGCGCGCGCTATTCCGCCTACGTGAAGCACGAAATTCAGTTTATCGCGGATTCTTGCCTGAGGGGCGAGGGCGAAAGCGATATAGATATGGAAGAAACCCGCAAGTGGAGCGAGGATTCGCAGTGGCTTGGCCTTAAGATCCATGGTACCAAGGACGGTGGACCGAACGACGCCGAGGGAATCGTCGAATTTTCCGCGAACTATATCCTTAATGGGATGAAGGACGAGCACCGCGAGGTAGCCGGATTCAAGAAGGTCGACGGGAAGTGGCTCTATGCCGAAGGACGGCTTGCCGGCACGACGATCGTCCGCGCCGCGCCCAAGGTCGGCCGCAACGAGCCGTGCCCGTGCGGTTCAGGGAAAAAATACAAGCAGTGCTGCGGTAAATAAGTGGTCATATGCGTAATGTATTACGTTACGTTACGCAGCCACTTGCCGCTTTTTAGCCGCCATATGCCGAGGATCATCTTTAAGGGGTCCTCGGTACACAGGCAAAGATAGATCGCCCAGGCCGGCGCGTGGAACACGAACGACGCGACGGCCGCGAGCGGTAACGCGAATCCCCACATAAAGAATACATCGTAGAAGACGCTGAAAACGGTGTCCCCACCCGCGCGACATACCCCGATAATCATCGACATATTGAAAGCCCTGAAGGGGTAGGAGATCGCGAGAATCAGTATCATCGCGAAGATAATCCGGAAGACGCTTTCGTCGACGTTAAAGATGAACGGCAGAAGCCGGGATAAAGGTAAGAGAAATATCGCGACGCCGGCCGCGAGCAGTGGGCCGAAGCGCGTGATGCGCGATGCGTACGAACGCGCCGCAAGTTCCTCCCCGGCCCCGATCTTATTGCCGATTAGGACCGAGCAGCCATTCCCAAGGCCGATGAAGATCGCCCAGGTAAGGTTGGAAAGGGTATTGACGATATTGAACGCGGCGATGGCGTCGGTGTGCGTTCGCGCGAAGATCGCGTTTTGCGCCGTGATTCCAAACGACCAGATCAGCTCGTTGACGATGACCGGCATCGCGATAAGGAAGTAACGCTTGGTCATCTCGCGGTCAAAGCCGAAGAGTTCCTTAAGCGAGCCCGCGAGCGCGTATTTCCGACCGTAGCTCACCGAAACGAGGATTACCGTTTCTAGGACGCGGGCGATGACCGTGGCGATCGCCGCGCCCGTGACGCCGAGGCGGGGGAAGGGCCCGATGCCGAAGATCAGGAACCAGTTAAAGAGGACGTTCGTGCCGAGCGCGATGAAGGTCGTCGCCATCGAAAGCTTAACCTTCTGTATTGTGCGCATGACGAGCGTGAACACAAAGGTAATAGCGAACGGGATAAAGCAGGGGGCGACGGCCCGGAGGTATTCGGATCCCGCAGCAATAACCGCGGGATCGGTCGAGTATACGCCGATGATCCTTGCCGGAATGGATA
>DAOPXQ010000321.1:0-2674 GCA_035352395.1 Treponemataceae bacterium
GACTATGATCAACAGCTACTTCTGATTCATTAAGAGCAGACCAGTCATAGTTGAGTTCACTTTTGGACATCTTCACCTTCTGGGTCTGGCCATCATTAAGAATAAACCAGGAAGGACTACCACCTTCTACAGTAACAGTGATTGTCTGATCCGATTCATTATCAAACGTATAATCGCCATAACCCACGTTGATCACGCAACCTGAAAGCATAACCGCAAGGGCGGCAAGGATAATCAATCCGGTAAGTTTCTTCATTTGTCTTTACTCCTTGGGGTCAATGTTTGACCACGTACTATATAACAACTGAGTAACGCAAAACGGTGACTAATGCAAGCGTTTTTTTCGCTTATTTGCCGCACATGGCACTATCTCATTATGAGATATATAGAAGCGAAGTGCATAACGCTGCCGGCGAGGACGAAAAGGTGCCAGATTGAATGCATCCATTTGATCTTTTTCATCGCATAGAAGGCCGTACCGGCGATATAAAACACGCCGCCGAGCAGCAGAAAATACCAGCTGGCGTCGCCGCCGCTCGCCGCGAGCAGGCTCGACTTGACCGCCGGGGACACGACAACGATCATCAGGCCCATCGGTATATAGGAAATCGCCGATAACTTGCGCATCCTTGAGCCGAAAATCGAGTAAAACGTGATGCCGGTTATGGCCAACGCCCAAATTATGGCGAGAATGATCCAGCCGAGCGCGCCATGGAGCGCGGTAAGGCAATAGGCCGAGTACGTCCCCGCGATCAGGAGATAGATCGACGAGTGGTCAAACACGCCGAAGACGCGCTTTGCCGTCGGATTCGACAGCGCGTGGTACAGGGTGGACGCCAGGTACAGGATGATCAGCGAGCCGCCGAAGATCGCGATCCCGATAACATACGAAGATTTCAGCTCGGCAGGCGCGCACTGGACGGCGCGGATGAGGAGCAACACGAGGGCGACGATGGAAAACTGCGCGCCGATTCCGTGAGTGACGGCATTCGCAATCTCCTCGCCGATGGAGTAGCGCTTTTTGGTTGATACGTCTGACATAATCTTTTAGACCCTGCCCGTCAAAAAGGGTTGCGGGGTTTTATCGGATTTTCGCCGTATCGGCTTTCGCCTCGAGGGAACGCGGGTTAAACACGAAAAACACGAAGCATGCCTGCGCGCCGTAGTAAAGGACCGCGTTCGCGATCCTGAACGCGGGGCGATGCCCGAACGCCATCTGAAAATACACCACGAAATCGGAAACGTAGAAAAGAGTGATCGCCGCCCGGAGAGCCGCGGGTGCGCGATACCCGTACGAGATCGCGGCGGTAACCGAAAGGATGAGCTTATAGATGATAAATACGCCGTCGGTGCCGACGAGGAACGAACCGCCTGCCAAGCGGAGCGTGATCGCCTGAACGACAAAGAAGCCTGCGGTCAACGCGATCGCAGGCAAGGCGACCCTCGCCCCGTTGATGGCCGAGGCGCGCCCGGATTCCCGGTACTGGAGAAAACAGAGCGAATAGCACACCATGCCGATTATCGAGAAGGTTCCGCCAAGAACGAAATTAAACTCGATCAGGAAATCGCACAGAGCCTCGCATGCGATGGCGAGAATCAGGAAAGTCGCAGCCCATGGTTTGAGCGACGTGCGGGAAAGGCTTAAAAAGGCATAAAGGGCGATCGCGACAGTCGCGAGAAACTTGAAAAGCCCGATAAGGGAACGATGCGCGACGGTAGGCTCGGCGAACGCGATACTCGCCATGACGGCGACGACGACGAGCGCGAGGCACAAAGCGATATACGCATATTTGTTTTTTATCATAGTAAACAAAGTGTACGACATCAATCCAGAAAAACTCAATACCCGCGCGCCTTCGCCTTTATCTTCCGGGCGATGTACGATAGGATGGCGGCATGACGTACGACCTTATCGTCGCGGGCGCCGGGCCCGCCGGACTCTTTTGCGCCATTCAGGCCGCCGCCGGAGGGCTCTCCGTATGCGTTCTGGAAAAGAACGCGAACGCGGGAAAAAAACTGCTCATCTCCGGCTCGGGCCGATGCAACCTCACCAACATGGCGGCGATCGGGGATTTCCCCGCGCGCTACGGGCCAGCGTCGCGTTTCGTCGCGCCGGCACTCCGCAACTTTACCAACCTTGACCTTATCGAGTACTTCGCCGGACTGGGCGTACCGCTTGTCGAGATGAACGACGGCAAGGTGTTCCCCAAGTCGCAGAAAGCGCGGGACATTCTGGAAGCCTTGCTCGCGGACGCAAAACGACATGGCGTCGAGTTTGTTTACGGCTGCCCGATCGCCGGCGTCGACGCCGACGCCGGGACCTTCCGCGCGCGCGTCGACGCGCCACCAGCCGGTAATGAGCCGCCCGCGCGCGAATTCCTTTCGAAAAACATACTGCTCGCGACCGGGGGAAAATCATATCCCGTAACCGGATCGGCCGGCTGCGGGCATCGTATCGCAAAACCGCACGGGCACACGATAATCGAAACGGCACCCGCGCTCGCGCCGCTCATCGTGGACGGATATCGCTTCGCCGACTGCGCGGGGATTTCTGTTTCGGCGGCGACGATCAGGGTAATGCGCGCGGGCAAGTCCGTTCACGCCGCACGCGGAGACATACTGTTCACCCACAAAGGGCTCTCGGGCCCCGGGATCCTCGACGCAAGCAGGTATA
>DAOPXQ010000322.1:0-1497 GCA_035352395.1 Treponemataceae bacterium
GCGTGAGCGATCGAAGCGGAAAGCCGGCGCGAGCCGGCTTCTAGCGGAGAGCGCGAAAGCGCGCATGCGGGGGCACGCCCATTTCTTTGCCCTCAGCGCGATGATTCATGCTATAATTTTCAATCATGGATGCGCATACCGGTTTATTCAAGAGTCTTGGGTTCCCCTCGGTCACGGTTCACGAGACGGACGGGCATTTTGATTTTACGTCGCCCGCCCGGACGATTCTCGTCATCGGGCCGATGGGCTCGGGGAAAACGGAATACGCGGCCAAGGTGTGGCGCGACGCGGCCGTGGCCCGAAAGAAGGGCAGCTCCGTCGCCTGGCTTACGTCAGGCGGGGGGAACCAAAAAGAGCTTTTCGAGCCGGAGGCGGGGATAGGCGTCGCGGACCGGCGCAATACCTTTTTCGTGCGGAACTCGCTCGATCGGGCGCGGTTTTCCGAGTATCCCGAGGACGCGCTCGCGTACCGGGGCGGTTACGTCCGCTGCGGGAGCCATATCGCGACGATCGCGAATTCCTTCGACCTTGAGGAAACCATCCACAATAACCCGAACGTCGGCACCTGGATCATAGACGAGGCGGCGTTCTACGACGAGCGGCTCGCGTATCTCGTGAAGCGGGAGAGCGAGCAACGGGGCATCGTGTTCGTGATGCCGACCCTCTTGCTCAATTTCCGCGGCGAGGTGTTCAACCAGACCGCGCGCCTTTTAATGGAAACCTCCACCGACATCTATCCGCTCTCCGCGTACTGCGAGCATCCCGAGTGCCTGGAGCACGCGCATAACACGTATCGGTATTACGTCGTCGACGGGGTGGAGTGTCCCGCGCTCTTTTTCGACCCGCTGATCATTGTCGGGGGAGACCGAGACAAGGACGATCCGCTCGAGCCAAATTATTGTACCCGGTGCGACGCGCACCATTGGCTTCCGGGTAAGGAATACACCTATTTTACCCTAAAGCCGCTCGGCGTTCGCGCGAGCGTCGGTGAGCTCGATCCGCTTGAGAACGAGTTGCGGGCGATTCGCTTTGACATCGAGGGCTCGGAGCTCTATAAGTCGTTTCGGTCGAACTATGTGGAAGGGCCGCGGCCTTCGGCGGAGCATATGCACGCCCTCCGCGTTCCGTGCATCGCCGAGCGCGCCGTAGCATACCTCTACGCGGAGCAGAATCTGCTTTCCGCTGAGCAGACCCGGCACCTTGTCGAGCGGCTTGACCTGGACCGCGAGTATCTGTCTCGCCGGTTGGCCGATAACAAGAGACCGCTCGCATTATAGCGGTTTGCTCGCTCACGAATACAGAAAATTGCATTTTTATGCGTTTTTTTGTATTTTCTTGCATATAAATCTTGACCACTTCATTGTAAACTCGTTACAATCTAGTAAACTTTAATAAGGAGAAGACAAAAATGAAATTGCAAACCTGCATTTCGGAACTTATCGTCCCTGCCGCTTTTTTCCCTCTTCTCCGTCGCCGTCAGGCGTAAAACACCCCTTC
>DAOPXQ010000322.1:1597-2670 GCA_035352395.1 Treponemataceae bacterium
GCGTCCGACGTGGTGTTTACCGCGCTACCCCACGGCATCGCGGAAAAGTACGCGGCCACTTGCCTTGAGAAGGGCAAGAAGCTGATCGACCTTTCCGCCGATTTCAGGTTCGACGACGACGAGGAAACCTTCAAGGCATGGTACGGCAAGAGCTGGGAATTCCCCGCCGTCCACGCGGGTTCGGTATACGGCCTTCCGGAGCTCAAGCGCGATTTAATCAAGAAGGCGAGCGTGATCGGGAATCCCGGATGCTACGTCACGGCGGCGACGCTTTCGCTCCTCCCGATGCTCGCGAAGGGCCTCGTGAAGACCGACTGCGTGATCGTCGACGCGAAAAGCGGCGTGACGGGGACGGGACGAAACCCGACGGCGACGAACAACTTCTCCGAGTGCGGCGAGGCGTTCGCGCCCTATAACGTGGGAAAGCACCGGCATCAGCCGGAGATCGCGCGGAACATGTCGTGCGCGGCGGGCAAGCCCGTGAACGTCGTCTTTACACCGCACCTCATCCCGATGAGCCGGGGCATCATCGCCACGGTATACGCGCAGCTCGAGAAGAAGATGACGGCCGAGGAAGTGCACGCGCTGTACGCGGAGCATTACAAGGCGGAGCCATTCGTAAGGGTTCTTCCCCTCGGCTCAACCGCGACGACCCGCAACGTGCGCGGCTCCAATTTCTGCGATGTCTCCGTGCACGTAGTGAACGGCGGCGCGACGCTCGAGATGGTATCCGCCATCGACAATATGGTGAAGGGCGCCGCCGGCCAGGCGGTTCAGAACATGAACCTTCTATTCGGTTTCGCAGAGACGGCGGGCATCGATCAAGTGCCCGCGGCCTTCTAGCGGCGGAGAGGGAGGCAGTGTATGACCGACTACGCGAAGGCATCGCTGACCTACGACAACACGCGGACTTCCGACGACGAGATAATCGATCTCCTCGCGCGGAAATTCGACTTTCGGTCCGGGGTTCCGTTTCTCGATTTCGGGTGCGGCACCGGTAACTATCTTTCGAGAATTTGCTCGCGCTTCGACTGCGAGGGCTACGGGACCGAGCCGTCCGATTCCATGCGGAC
>DAOPXQ010000323.1:0-2663 GCA_035352395.1 Treponemataceae bacterium
CCCGATAACCGGATATACGAACATCGCCTACACGCTTCTTCTACGCGGCCTCGCACGGCAAGTGGCTTCGCGACAGGGCGGACGCCGCGATGGCGAGCGACATCGCGATCTTCGTCACCGAGTGGGGAACCTGCGACGCGTCCGGCAACAGCAACTTCGACGCGACCGCGAGCGACGCCTGGCTTTCCTGGATGGACGCGAAGGGCCTTTCCTGGTGCAACTGGTCGCTTAACGACAAGGACGAAACCGCGTCGGCCCTCAAGCCCGGCGCGAGCGCGTCCGGCGCCTGGTCAAAGTCCGACCTTACCGAATCCGGGCTCTACGTCATGTACAACATGAGGAAAGGCGGGACATTTCAATAAATGGGGTCTGGCCCTCTGAGGGGAAACGACTTATGGCGGTCATACAGCCTTTTCCCTGTAAGGGTTACTACTTTCACGCGGTCTCCCCTGGCTCCAAATCTTTGAGTACGCGTCACCGCGTCCTCAAAGGATTTTCCGCCACCCCTCAGATTATCGTATTCGTGGGCTGACCCTCCGGGCAAGAAAAAGGCCGCGCTTCGGCATCACCCGTCGCGCGGCCTCCCCTTTGGAAGGGAGGGTGCGGGAGGGCAACCTTTGAAAAGGTGGCCCTCTCGCTTTTTTTTACTCTCTTACTTAATCAGGATGAACTCGACGCGGCGGTTCTTCCACCAGTTTTCCTTGTCGGAGCGCTGGGCGACCGGGCGGGTTCCGCCCATGCCGATGGAGGACAGGCGGCCGGAGTCGACGCCGTTCTGGATCAGGAAGTTCTTGACCGCGTCGGCGCGGCGGAGCGACAGCGGGATGAGGTCGGTGTCCTCTTCCTTCTGCGTGCCGGTTATGTTGTTCGCGTGCCCCTCGACCTGGATCTTGTAGTCGCGGAACTTGTTCAGGATCTCCGCGATGCGGCGGAGGACCTGGGTGTTCTTGTCGACGACCTCGGGCTTGAGCCCGTTGAAGTCGGCCTCGTTCTCGCGGAAGATGATCGACGGGACGGCGATCTTGAGCTTGGTGCCGTCGCGGATGATGAGCACGTCGATCGGGATGTAGCCCTTGACGACGCTCGTCATGCCGACCTCGTCCTTCACGGTGAAGGTGAACGGGTAGTCGGTCGCGGCCTGGACGAGTTCGCCCTTGAGCGAGCGGCCGTCCCAGATGATGCGCTCGGTGATCTTGCCCGAGCCGCCGGTCTTCCAGAACAGGTTGCCGTTGGTGCCCTCGGGCTCGCGGATCTCGAACGACCAGTCGGCGAACGGGGAGAGGCTCTCCGCCGCGAGCGCGATGGTGAGCTCGTCCTCGATGCCGTCGTTGTCCGGGCTGAAGTACTTGGGAGCTAGGCGCACGCCGAGCGCGGGTGCCTTGGCGTTAACGGTGAACGCGGGCGTCGCCGCGGTCACGACGTCGCCCTTGACGTAGGCGAGCGTGAGTTCCGCGACGTACTTGCCCTGCGCGACCTTTCCGTCCTTATCCTTACCGTCCCAGTTGATGGCGGCGGGGAGGGGAGCGTTCGCGGTCGCGGCGGTGGCCGAGTCCCAGGCCTTGATGGCGGACGCAGGGCCCGCTTCGGCGCCTTCCGGCTTGATCGCGACGGACCATGCCTTGAGCCCGTCCGCGATGTTGGTCACGATGGAAAGTTTCTGCGTGTCCTTAATGGTGTCGCCGTTCGGGGAGAAGCCCGCGAGCTCGGCGGTGATGTAGGCCTTCGGCACGCGCGCGTCGACGACGATGGGCGAAAGGGACTTCGTCGTGCGGTTGCCCGCGCGGTCTTCGCTCGCGACGGTGTAGGTATAGGCGCCGTCGGCGACGCGGTTACCCGAGTTGTCGGTCGCGTCCCACTCAAACGAGGGCGCGGTCTTGTTCCAAGAGTACGTTTTGACCGCCGGTTTTTTCTCCTGCGCGATCGTCGCCGTCCACAGGGCTTCTTCGGACGAGTCCTGCGCGACCGGGATCGCGTCGCGGTTCTTGTCGCCGTTCGGCGAGAAGACCGTGTACGGGGTGGAAACCTCGATCGTCGGGAACTTGGTGTCTATCTCGAAGTCCGGGGCCTGCGATTTGGACGACTGCTGATTGACGAGCGTGACCTCGAGGGTCGCGCCGTACGCGCCGTCGGCCACGCGGGTTCCGGTCGTCGCGCCGGCTTCGGCGTCGGCGATGCCGTTCCAGCTAAAGTTCGCGGGCATCTTGCCCGTGCCGGCCATGGTCTTCACGACGGCGCCCGATTTGGAGCGGATCGTCAGGGCATAGCGGTCAACGGCGGTTTGCGCCTTGAGGATCGGTGTGAAGGTGATCGCATCCTTGGAACCGTCGCCGTTCGGGGAGAACGCGGCGAGGTTGGCCTGGAGGATGAGGTCCGCTTTCTCGGTGTTGAGCTCGACGACCGCGAGGTTAGAGTAGCCGGTATTGCCCGCGCGGTCCACGCTGGAGAGACGGTAGCCGTACTTGGCGTCGGAGGCGAGCTTGCCTGCGTCGTCGCGTCCGTCCCATACGAATGACTGGTCCGGCACGGCGCCGAACTGGGCTGTGCGGATCGCCTTGCCGGCGGGATTGCCGTCGGAACCGAGCGCGAAGACCTCGCCGTTCCAGGAGATCTCGGGGCCGGCCTGCTGCGCGAAGGTCACGGTGTCGAGCTTACCGTCGCCGACG
>DAOPXQ010000324.1:0-2650 GCA_035352395.1 Treponemataceae bacterium
CTTAACCCGCTCGATCGCGCGGGTTGGGATGGTCGGGAATTTCATGAAGTGTCCTTTTCGTAAGCCTGATTTGCCGTGTGGCAAGCAGTTTAGCCTATGGCCGTGATATGGGCAATACTGGCTTAGTGATCGGGCGCGTCCGCTATTCCCTGATTTTCTCCTTTAGCGTGGGCATGGAAAAACCGTATTGGTCCTTCAAGTCGCGGAGCGGTCGATCGACCGGGATCCCGGTGGGTAACCCGAGTTTTGCGATGACTGCGGCGGTCGTCCAATGGAGCGCCGACGCGACCTCAGCGATCGTCATGGTGCCCTCGAGCGCGAAGTCGGATGGAACGAGCGGCAAGGATTCGTCGCCGGACGGCCTCTCCCCCGCGTAAGGCACGCCGAGTATTTTCGCCACCGCGATCCGCACCGTGTCTGCCTCGAATTCCTCAATGCCCGCAATCTTTCCCGTGTCTTTCAGCATGGTGCTCGGTGGTACGGTTTTGCGGTCGATGCCGACCTCTCGATAGAGAAGATCCAGATTGATCCCGAATGATTCGGCGACTGACTCGTATGTCGAGGATCCTTTTATGTCTTCGACTTTCAGAGTTCCCTTTTCCGATTTCGCCTGCAAGGTGGGCGCTACGAAATGGAGCATTCCAGTCGCCTGTCCTATCAGAGCCGCCGCGAGGAATATCGCGAATCCGAGACCGACGATCGCGCCCGGTCTGACGACCTTTCCCCCGAGCGTCGCCTCGAGGGAATTCGGTTTTGTCGGGCATGCCGTCACGCATTCAAGGCACGCGATGCATTCGGCCGAGCCGACGGTTCCGGAAACCGACACGTTGACGTTCATCGGGCAGATATTGTCGCACTTCTTGCAGGAGACGCAGGTCGACTGCGAGCGCCTGATCCTGAAGAATGGGATTCGCCCGAGAATCGCGTTGACCGCGCCAAGGGGGCAGAGGTATTTACAGAAGACTCTCTCGAAGAACGCCGAAAGAATCATGACTACCGCAAGAATGACCATGCCGACCGCGAACTCCGAGAAAAGCTCGTCGGGCCCTGTCCACAGGTGCGCGAAGGCGGCGAGCGGGTCGTATGCCCTGATGACGAGTTCGCCTGCCGACCAGGTGAGAGCGATGATGATGACGAGCAGAGGATATTTGAGCCATCGCAGGATACCATCGATTCTCTGAGGGACAATGAAACGCCGTCGAAGCAGTTTCTTGCCGATCCAGCCGAAAACGCCCTGGAGCGCGCCGAACGCGCACAACCACCCGCAAAAGAAACGTGAAAGCGCGACGCCGAGCACTACGATGCCGCCGAAGAGAACGATGTTACCCGGTTCGATGCGTTTTACGTACTCCCCGCCCGCGATGAATTTCATGAGCGTCTCGAGACCGCCGAACGGGTCGAGCGCGTCGATGGCGGGAATTCCCTGCAATTTCTGATGAAGCATCGCGAGAACTGTCAGTCCCGCTAGCAGAATGCCAAGGGTGATCCTGCGCACTTTCTGAATCGATGTACTCTTTTTGCTCATCGCGTTCTCCTTGTCGTGAATATCAAAGACTCTTTTTATTATAAGAGGTTTTATTATCCATTGCGAAGAAACGTTGACAGCGAAGGAATGTTGCACTTACACTGAATCATGCCGCCATTTGGCATGGAGGTTCGATCATGAAAGTTTCGCCTCGTTCATTACTTTCGGCCATCATCCTTCTCTCGGGTCTTGTTTCCGCGTTCTCTTACGAAATACCCGAAGCGATCTATCCTGCCGTCGCCGAGGTGGAGAGCTCGCCCGAGAATTTCGTCCCGGCTGGGTGGATCCTTGAGAGTGTATCCAAGGGCGACCTGAACAAGGACAAGCTGGACGATCTCCTTCTCGTGCTGAAAGAGGACAATCCCGCGAATATGATGCTCAACGATCCCGCCAGTCCCGGGATGGACGAGTGGAACGCGAATCCCCGAATCCTCGCCGTTGCCTTCGCTGTCAAGAAGGGGGGGGTACAAGCTCGTCCTCCAGAGCAACTATTTTATTCCGCGCCACGATGATCCCTGCATCGACGACCCCTTTGCAGGTGCGGAAATCGTGGACGGGAGCATCAAGATTTATCTCGGTTTCTGGGCGAACGCGGGTTCCTGGTATACCTCGAGCGCCTCGTTCACATTCCGTTACCGGGACAGCGCCTTTCGCCTGGTCGCGTATTCAAACTACACGACCAAACGAAATACCGGGGAAACATGGGATCTGAAACTGGACTACGTTTCCCGCAAGGCAGAAATGACGGTCAGCAGTTTTTTGAGCGACGAGGGCGATGATGAGGACGGGGATAAGACTTACGCGAAGTCGATTCCCGGCGCCCCTCTCATGACATTCGATGACATCAGCTTCGGCGCGGTTTTCTATCCCCCGCAACTCGACCTTTCTTGGTGGGGGATAGAGGAAACGGAGTAGCCGAGGTACGGCGTTATACCGCGGACCTTGCGGCGCTTTCGCCGAGGTACTCGCGCAGAAACTTTCCCGTCAAGGATTTTTCGCACGCGCAGATCTCGTAGGGCGTGCCCTCGGCGACGATGCGGCCGCCGCGGCTTCCCCCGCAGGGCCCGAGATCGATGACCCAGTCGGCCTCGGCGATGATCTCGAGGTTGTGCTCGATGACGATCA
>DAOPXQ010000325.1:0-2649 GCA_035352395.1 Treponemataceae bacterium
GCGGTATGGGGCCAGCAACTATATTTGGATCAACACCCTGGATTCGGTAATGGTGTTGCATCCGGCCCAGCCCAACCTGGAAGGTAAAAACATGGCCGACTTCAAGGATGCCAAGGGACTCTTGATGTTCCAGGCCTTCTCGATCTCTTTCCGCATGTTCTCGCTCCAGGGTTCGGCGCCGAAGCAACCGGCGCGAAGGCCGAGCTTGGTCGGGTCGATCCCCATATCGCGCGCCTGCTCCGCCATATAGAGGGCGTACGACGGCGTGCACGTCATGATCGTCGTCTTGAAGTCGCGGATCAGCATCAACTGTTTCTGTGTATTGCCCGAGGAGATCGGGATGATCGTGGCGCCGATGCGCTGGGCACCGTAGTGCGAGCCCAAGCCCCCGGTAAAGAGGCCATAGCCGTAGGCGTTCTGGACCACGTCGTTGCGGGTGCCACCGGCGCCGGAAAGGGTGCGGCCCATGCCCTCGGACCAGTCGTCAAGGTCGCGTTTGGTGTATGCGTCGACGACGGGCGTGCCGGTCGTTCCGCTCGACATGTGGATCTCCACGATTTCCGCCTGCGGGACCGCGAGGAGCCCGTAGGGGTACGTCGTGCGGAGATCGTCTTTCGTGGTAAAGGGCAGCTTGGCGATGTCCTCGAGGGATTTGATATCCGACGGTTTAATGCCCATACTATCGAATCTGTCGCGATAGAACGCGACATTGGTATATACGCGCTCAACAAGGTTTTTTAATCGGGCGAATTGCAAAGTGCGCAGCGCCTCGATGCTCATGCATTCATGCTCGGTATTCCAAATCATAATACGATAATTATACACCGATTACCCATCGTACGCCACCGGTTTCGTCACGGGATGCCTTTGGGGAAAAGTCGCGAGAGAGAGTCGCGGGTAATCTCCGCGATCCGGCCCGACTTCTCCATCGCCGAGAGCTCGGCGGACAGGAGCCGCGCGAGTTCCGCGTTTTTTTGGGCGATGATATGGTAGTTCGGCACGGTTTCAAGCTTCCCACTCACGCGGGAAACCCCACGTAGGCTAAGGCGACCGATCATTAGGCCGCCGATCGAGCGGGAAGTCACCGTAACGTCGATATGTCCCGCGCTGAGCATCCGAAAGAGCTGGAATGGGTCATGCGCGGGAAAGCGATTAAACCCGGAGGCAAGTTTCCTCTCGATGATGAGCATTCCCCTGATATACCCGACGCGCCAGGGCCGCAAGTCTTCCCAATTATCGACGACGATCGGCAGCTTGGAGAAGACCACGAGCTCGTCGACCCAGATCGGGGTGGCAACGGCGATGGAACCGGGATGCTCCTTGGGAAAGCTCGCCTCCGCGAGGATTAGCGCGTCGACCGTACCTGAGTCAAGCGATGCGATCATGCGCCCTGGGGGAAAGATCGGGAATTCAACGTTATAGCCTATGCGAGCATAGGCCTCGATCAGGATGTCCCGCGCGACGATCGACGGGGGAAGGTCGAAACCCGCGGTCCCTACAATGACCGTACGGGACGGGGGATCCGCGGCAAGGCCCAAAAGGGCGCCGAGCGCGAATCCAGCTATTAGAAGACGCTTTAATCCCATACGTCATTCCTTCTCTTTGTATCGTGCGTTAAACGACGCGGGTCTCCGTGGCGAACTTTCTCCTTGAAACGACGCGGGTCTTTCCGGTCAACTCGATCGTTCCAGAGAGGCGGATGTCGGCGGACGAAGCCCCGACCGACACAAGGGTCTTGCCGGGCTCGACGACGAGCCGCATCTCGCGATCAAGGAAGCAAAGCTGGTCGGTCGAGACGGTGAACGACACGCGCCGCGATCCGCCCGCGGGGATGGCGACCCGCGCGTAGCCGGTAAGCTCGGCGACGGGGCGGGTCACGTCCGACTCAAGGTCCCGGAGGTAGAGCTGCGCGACCTCCTCGCCGTCCCGCTTGCCTGTGTTGCGCACGGTGAAGGAGACGGTGAAGCTTCCGGCGACGTCGCAGGCCTCCGGAATCGAAAGGTCGGAGTACTCGAACGTCGTGTAGGAAAGCCCGAAACCGAACGGGAAGAGCGGCGTCGTCGGCCCGTCGGCGTAATCGCCCTTCCAATGCGCCTGGCCGCCCGAGGGTTTGTGCCCATAGAAAACGGGAACCTGACCGACGTCGCGCGGAAAGGAGATCGGCAAGCGGCCCGCGGGATTCGCGTCGCCGAACAGGACGGCGGCGACGGCGGCGGCGCCTTCCTCGCCGGGGTACCAAGCCTCGACGACGGCGCGGCAGATCTCGGACTCGCGGACGAGCGAGTTCGGCTTACCGGCGACGAGCGTAAGCACGATAGGGATGCCGGTCGCGGCGACCGCCTCCAGAAGCGCGCGCTGATGCCCCGGCAAGTCCAGGGACATGCGATCGTGCGCCTCGCCGGAGGTGCAGCCGTCGACAAGGCCCGCTTTGTCGCCCATGACCGCGATCGTGAGATCCGCGCCCCGCGCGGTTTCCACCGCCGCGGCGAAGCCCTCCGTCCCGCCACCGGTTACCTCACAGCCCTTCGCGTGGATAAACTCGATGTTGGGCGCCGCCTTCCTGAGCCCGGCGAGGATGGTGTCCATCTCCGGCAGCGCGTCCTCTATCCTTGGGAGGCCCGAGGGAAGCGCGGTGTTCGCGAAGTTATC
>DAOPXQ010000326.1:0-2640 GCA_035352395.1 Treponemataceae bacterium
CGAGGTAGGGTAGAAAGAACCGATGGGGCCCGAGGCTTCCGATCAGCATGATGGCGGCAAGCACGGCCTCCGATATAGCCGGTTTCAGCCTGAAGAATATGGGATCGCTGAGCGCCCAGGAGAGTCCGCCCATCGCGGCGAGTAGAACCGTATCCACGAGCGTGAACGGGTCGACTCGTCGCTCCCGGATTAGTATCCAGATGAATTCGCCTAGTCCCAATGCCATGCCGCAAATAAGCCCGGCGGTTTCGCCGAATGCGGCCTCGATGGCGATGTAAACGATGATCGGGGCAAAGCCCGGAAGAAAAGAGCTAAGCAGCGCGCGGTTTTTCATGCGATAATAGTGGCACGCAAAGCCGGGAAGGATCAATCGCTGAAGTGATATTCGATATTTAATTATCGATTTATCTATGCTCAAGCCCGGACTATACTTATATTTGACTCATGAGGAGGCTTGCATGATAACCACGATTCGTATCGCGTTTTTCGACACAAAGCCCTACGACAGGGAGTACTTCACTAAGGCTCTTTCCCTCCCTGAATTTTCCGGGATGGATTTCAAGATAGATTTCTTCGAGGGCCATCTGTCCTCGGCCACCGCGAGCCTCGCGCGCGACCATGAAGTCGTGTGCGCATTCGTTAACGATCACGTGGACGCGGCCACGGCGGACGCCCTCGCCGATGGCGGGGTAAAGCTCATCGCCCTCCGGTGCGCGGGATACAACAACATCGACCTACACGCCGTATGGGGACGCATTCACGTCGTACGCGTTCCCGCCTATTCCCCTCACGCGGTCGCGGAACACGCCGTGGCGCTTCTGCAGACCCTTAACCGGAGGATCCATACCGCGTATAACCGAACGCGCGACGGAAACTTCGCGCTTAACGGGCTCGTCGGCCGCGACCTTTACGGCAAGACGGCCGGAATTATCGGCACGGGCAAGATCGGAAAGGTCCTCGCGACGATCCTTCATGGCTTCGGCATGCGCATCCTGCTCGACGACCTCTATCCGGACCAGTCGTTCGCCGAGGGCATCGGGGCAAAGTACGTGACGCGCGACGAACTGTACGCCGCCTCCGACGTCATCAGCCTCCATTGCCCGCTTACCCCGGAGAACCGCTACATGATCAACGAGAAGACGATCGCGAGCATGAAGGTTGGCGTGATGATAATCAATACCGGGCGCGGCGCGCTCATCGACACCAAGGCCCTCGTCGAGGCGCTCAAGGACGGCAAGGTGCGGGGCGCCGGCCTGGACGTGTACGAGGAAGAGGACGAGTACTTCTTCGAGGACCGCTCGCTCGAGCCGATCCGCGACGACACGCTCGCCCGCCTCATACAGTTCCCGAACGTGCTCCTTACGTCGCATCAGGCGTTCCTAACCGAGGAAGCCCTCGGCGAGATCGCGCGGGTGACGCTGTCCAACGTGCGCGACTGGGCGATGGAGGATAAGTTCCCTAACGAGATCTGCTATCAGTGCTCGGGGGGCGCGAAGAGCCCCGGATGCGCGCGGGACGCGACGGGAACCTGTTGGGGAAAGAAGGCCGTGTAAGTTTAGCCGAGCGGTATCGCGATGGTGAAGACGGACCCCTTTCCGGGGGCCGACTCAACGCCGATGTCCCATCCGTGGGAATCGGCGACGCTCTTGACGACGGAAAGCCCGAGACCCATCCCTTCCTCCCGGCGGGAGTTCGTTCCACGGTAGAAAAGCTCGAAGATATGCGGAAGGTCCTCTTTCGCGATTCCCGGCCCATCGTCGGCGACGCGGAGGAGCGCGGTATCGCCCTCGAGACTCGCGGAGAAGCGGATAAGTCCGCCCTCCGGCGCGTACCTGAGCGCGTTAGCCGCGATATTGTCGAGCGCGCGCACGAGGAGCTTTTCGTCGAGCCTGACCGTCACTCTGTCCTCGATATTTATGGATGACTCGAAATTCCTCCCGAGCACGCGGGCGTCCTCGGTGATGCGACGGTCCCAGGTCTTAAGGATCGGCCCGAGCCTTTTGTCCTCCAGCGTCTTTCGCCACTCGCCCGTGTCCAGCTTCACGAACCCGATCAGGTCGTCGATCATGCCGACGAGCTGGTCTACCTTCGAGCCGATTATCTCAAGCGAATGGCGTACCGCCTTCGGGTCGTCCGCGACCCCGTCCGAAATCGCCTCGGCGTATCCCTTGATCAGGGCGAGCGGGGTCTTCAGGTCATGGCTTACGCCCATGATGAACCGGGCCCTTCGGTTACGATCGTCCTTGAGCGCGAGCCTCATCCGGTTAAGCGACAGCGTCAGCGAGTTGATCTCGTCGTTGCCCCTCGTGTCCAGGACGAGGTCAAGTTCGCCCTCGGCGATGCGCTTGGTCGCCTTCTCGAGCCCGAGTATCGACGCCGAAATTCGGTGCGCGGCGATCGCGGTAAAAAAGGCGAAGACGGAAAGCAGAAGGATGAAGACGACGAATATGGTTAGCAGGAGCCGGGTCATCGGCTCGTTGCGCTTATGCTCGGACCTGAGAATGCGCGTGACGATGAAGAAACCCGCGCCGTCCCGCCTTGATGGGCTGTCGAACTGATAGAGGTATCGGTTCGCCGTGCTCTGCATCAGGGTCATTAGGCGCTCGCGCGTCATCATTTGCCCCTGCGGCGCCCCGGGGA
>DAOPXQ010000327.1:0-2623 GCA_035352395.1 Treponemataceae bacterium
GATCACCTCCATGAGCTGCTTGACGTCGGCGAAATGGAGGCCGGTCGTCGGCTCGTCCAGTATGTAAAGCGTCTTCCCGGTGGAACGCCTCGCGAGCTCGTTCGCGAGCTTGACGCGCTGGGCTTCGCCGCCGGAGAGAGTGAGCGCGGATTGACCGAGCTTGATGTAGCCAAGACCGACCGAAAGGAGGGTTTCCATCTTTCGCGCGATGTGCGGGATCGGCGCGAAGAAATCCGCCGCCTCCTCGATCGTCATGTCGAGCACGTCGGAGATGTTCTTTCCCTTGTAGCGCACCTCGAGCGTCTCGTTGTTAAAGCGCTTGCCGTGGCACACGTCGCAGGAGATATAGACGTCCGGGAGAAAGTTCATCTCGATAGTGATCGTGCCGTCTCCCTGACAGTGCTCGCAGCGTCCTCCCTTCACGTTGAAGGAAAAACGGCCGGACTTATATCCGCGCGCCTTCGAATCCGGAAGCGATGCGAATAAGTCCCGTATCCCGGTGAACACGCCGACGTAGGTCGCGGGGTTTGAACGCGGCGTTCGGCCAATGGGGCTTTGGTCGATATTTATTACCTTGTCGATATTCTCGAGCCCGGAAATCTTCTTGAACGCGCCCTCGGGATGGCTCGTGCGCATGACGCGGTTGGATATCGCGGGATACAGAACGTCGGACAGCAGCGTCGATTTTCCCGAGCCGGAAACGCCCGTTATGCAAGTAAAGGTCCCAAGCGGGATCTCGATGGAAACGTTTTTCAGGTTATGCTCGGTAGCGCCGACGAGCGAGATCGCCGAGCCGTTTCCCGTCCTGCGCGTTGTCGGTATATCCATCTTGAGCGTGCCCGCGAGGTATTGACCGGTAAGGCTGTCCTTGACCTTCATAACCTCTTCGGGCGTGCCCTGCGCCACGATATAGCCGCCGTGTACGCCGGCGCCCGGCCCGAGGTCCACGATGTGGTCGGCCGTGCGAAGCGTCTGCTCGTCGTGCTCGACGACGATAAGGGTATTTCCAAGGTCCCGAAGGTAAAGGAGCGTGTCGATGAGCCGCTGGTTGTCCCGCTGATGCAGTCCGATCGACGGCTCGTCGAGAATGTACAATACGCCGATAAGGCTTGATCCGATTTGGGTAGCGAGCCTTATGCGCTGCGCCTCGCCTCCGGAAAGCGTCGATGCCTTACGCTCGAGCGTAAGGTAATCAAGTCCGACGTTTTTCATAAAGCTCAGGCGCGCGCGAATTTCCTTGAGGATCTGGTTCGCTATCTGCATCTCGGTTTCAGTAAACTTGACCGAGTCGAAGAACGCGATCGATTCGGTGACGGACAGGCTTGAAAGCTCGTGAATATTCTTGTTTCCGACCGTAACGCCAAGCGCCTCGGGCTTGAGCCGTTTTCCATGGCAGATATCGCAGTCATGGTTAGACATGAAGCGCTCGTAGTTTTCCTTCTGGTTGTCGGAGAAGGTTTCGTTATAGCGCCTTTTCATGTCCGCGATGACGCCAGGCCAAGGTTGATGGTACTTGAAGTGCCCGGTTCCCTCACGGTTCTCGTATACGAAATCGATGGAATCCTCGCCGGAGCCATTCAGGATTATCGAGACGATTTTTTTCGGCAACTCCTCGATCGGCGTCGAGAGCGAGAATTTATACTTCTTCGCGAGCGCCTCGAATCTGCTTCTGTTCCAGGCTGCGTCCGGATTATACGGCGCAAGGCCCCCTTCGTCGAACGAAAGGTTCGGGTCCGGGATGATCAGGTCAGGGTCGAATTCCTGTTTCGCGCCAAGTCCCGTGCACTCCGGGCACGCGCCGAATGGATTGTTGAACGAAAATAACCGCGGCTGAAGGTCGGGAATCGAGATACCGCAGTCGGGACACGCGTTTTTCTGCGAGAAGAATACCTCTTGCTCTCCGGCTGTCCCGGAGCCTTTATCGGCCCCTTTCTCCTGTCGGGTGACGAGCAAAATGCCGCCTGAGCTCTCAAGGGCCGTCTCGATAGATTCGGCGAGCCGCTTGCGCGCGTCGGGCCCAAGCACGATTCGGTCGACCACGATCTCAATCGTGTGCTTCTTCTGCTTGTCGAGGCGTATCTCGTCCTCTAGGCTGACAAGAAGGCCATCCACCCGCGCGCGAACGAAACCCGCTTTCCTCGCGTCCGTGATAACCTTCTGGTGCTCGCCTTTTTTGCCCCTGATGACCGGCGCGAGAATCTGAATTCTCGTTCCCTCGGGCCAGGAAAGGATCGTGTCGATCATCTGGTCGACGGACTGTTCGCGAATTTCCTTGCCGCACTGAGGGCAATGGGGATGCCCGATCCGCGCGTACAGGAGGCGATAATAGTCGTAAATTTCGGTAACGGTGCCGACGGTCGACCGCGGGTTTTTATGCGTGGTTTTTTGCTCGATGGAGATGGCGGGAGAAAGACCCTCGATGTAGTCGATATCCGGTTTATCCATGCGCCCCAGGAATTGGCGCGCGTACGCGGAGAGCGACTCGACGTAACGTCTCTGACCCTCGGCGAAAATCGTATCGAAGGCAAGGGAACTTTTTCCGGAACCCGACAATCCCGAGATGACGATCAGTTTGTCCCTCGGCAGTTCAATGTCAATATTTTTAAGGTTGTGCTCTCGCGCT
>DAOPXQ010000328.1:0-2619 GCA_035352395.1 Treponemataceae bacterium
ATGGGGCAGGACGAAAATTCGCGAAACAGGAAAGATTTTACCAAAAAGGGTGACGTTATGCCCGGTCCGCGGCATAACGCGCCGTAGACGGGTAATTTCTTTACCTTTTTTATTACCTATCCGCGGCGTTGCGGTAAACGTCCTCGGCGGAGTGAAAACCGTCGCGAATGACGAGCTCGTCGATATTGTCGCGGGTTACGGCGTAAGGGGGCTCGACGTAATACGGGATGGGCGTACCGCTTCCATTGTCCACGGTCAAGTCGGGAGGGGGAACGTTCCCCAACGCCACGCTGACGGCGATGTCGGCGGCCCGTTCCGCGAGGCGCGCAAGGGGTTTATAGACCGTCATGAGCTGGGTGCCCTCCACGATCTTCTGGCACGCGCTGATGTCCGCGTCCTGACCGACTACCGCGACCTTGCCGGCAAGGCGGTATTCGGAAAGCAGCTGAATGGCCGCCCCGGCGATCTGGTCGTTCGCGCACGATATGGCGTCGATATTCGTGGTCCGGTCGAGCACCGCCCCGATACGCATCAGGGCCTCGTCGGAGCTCCATTCGTCAAGCCATATCTCGTCGACGATTGATATCTCCTTTCTAGCGATGGCCGGGCCCAAAACCTCCCATAGCCCCTCGCGGACAATATAGCTGTTGTTGTCGCGCTTCGAGCCGTTGACGATCAGGTATCTGCCGCGCGGGACGGCGGCTCGGAGTGCCTTCGCCATCAGCCGCCCGACCTCGTGGTTGTCGAACGAGACGTACGCGTCGATCGGCGTGCCCATGACGAGCCTGTCGTAGGCGATGACGGGGACCTTCGCGTCGCGGGCCTTCCGCACTATGCCGGATAGCATCTCCGAGTCGTGAGGGATAACGACGAGCACGTCGATGCCGCGCGCGAGGAGAAAGTCGATCTGCGCGATCTGCTCTTTCGTGCCGCCGGCCGAAAGCTGCACGATGACGTCCGCGCCGCGGTCGCGCGCGGCGCCGGTGAAGATCTTGATGTCCTTGTTCCACCGCTCGATGATGAAGGTGTCGGTCGCTATCGAAAGCCCGATCACGACCTTATCGCGATTTCGCGATTCCCTGCCGCGACAGCCAAAGAAAACGATCGCGGAGGCGGCGAGAACGACTACCGCCGCGATCAAGGCGAGGCTCGCGGCGACGACTCGGGAACAATGGGCGCGCTCTGGGTTACTCCGTCTCATATCGCATCCTTTCGGCATACATGCTGGGGGATATACCGGTCATCTTCCGGAAGATCTTGCTAAAGTAATTAGGATCCTGATAGCCGACGGCGAACGACACTTCCTTGATGCTCATCCGCTTTTCCCGGATCAGGCGCTCGGCGCTCTCGACGCGCAGGGAGGTCAGATAGTCGATGAACGACGAGTCCATGCTCTCGCCGAAGAGGCGGCTCAGGTACGCGGGCGAAACGGCCGCCGCCTCCGCCGCGTCGGATAGCTGTATCTGCCGGTGATAGTTTTCGTTGACGAACGCTATCGCCTTCATCAGGGTGACGGGATACTTGGCGCCGCGCTGCTGGGAGGCGATGCCATGAAGGCGATCGAGCCCGCGCTGAGCCCAGTCCTCGAGATCCTGCACGCCTGAGAGCGCCACTATCTCCTCGGCGGGATGAAACGGGGCGACTTCGCTCGAATGCGATCTATAGCAACCGGTACAGTCGTCGACGAGCAGCGTGAAAAGCGCGCACACCCGCATCTTCGCGCCGGAGAGGTCCGGACGGCCCGAGTTGCCGGGACCGGAAAAGGCCTCCTCCAGGAAGGAATCGAGCAGGCTCCGAATGTCTGAGGGATCGGCGAGCCCGATGCCGCGCCTGAGCTGCACGATGAGCATTTGCTCCCTGACGCTCGCGTCGGTGCGATTCTTCTTTCCCTGCAGCTCGCCGAGGGCCTCCGCGCACGAAAGGTGAAGCTCGCCGAAATCACGGGGCGCGCCGATCCCCGTAAACCGGACCATTTCGTTCGGAAGAGCGGACTCAAGTATGACGGACGTCTCGAGCCCGAGATCCTCGCGGGAGATATCCCCGGGGAAGAAATACATCCCGAGCCCGAAATAGTGCGAGAAAAGGAAGCGATGCCTGCGCTCGAGCCTCGCGTTGATCTCGGCGAAACTCGCGTCCTTGCCTTCCCAGTCGACCCCGATGAACATGACGAGGCCGCGATCCGACTCGAGTCCGAACGCCTCTCGGTAACCTTCCCATGAGGCTCGGTCGATCTCCTTCCATAATACGTTCTTCATGAAGGAATGAACGGCGTTTTCGTCCGGCATCGGGTGAGTCGAGGTCTTTCGCCTATCGAGAAGCGCGCGAATGTCGGCCAAGGTGTCGGTGAAGACCTTTTTCGTCACCGGCTTTACCAGGTACGCGTGAACGCCGAGCGGGATCGCGCGCCGCGCGAGGTCAAACCGCTCGTACGCCGTCGAGAGGACGAATACCGTGTCGGGAAATCGGTCGTGAACCTCGGCTATCGTGTCGAGCCCGTCGATGCCGGGCATTCGGATGTCCATGAAGACGACGTCCGGTCGGAGCTCGTAGATAAGCTTGATGGCCTCGTAGCCGGAGCGCGCCTTTCCCGCGAGGCGGAAACCGTCCACTCCGCCCTCG
>DAOPXQ010000329.1:0-2612 GCA_035352395.1 Treponemataceae bacterium
CGAGTCGGACGTGTTCCGCGATTACATAAAAGACAAACTCAGCGATAAAAACGTGTCGGTCATCATAGGCGTCGGCCCGCTGGACAGCATATCGAAAATGCGGACGATGCTACCGGACCTCGTCATCATGGCGATGGGCCCAAACGGGAAAGACACCCTCGACCTCCTCGAGAAAAAGCGCAACGACGCGAACGCGCGCGACATACCCACCATCATACTCGCGCAGCAGGTCTCTAAGGCGGACCTAACCAAACTATCCGAATACGGCATCAAAAAGGTGCTCCCGAAGCCGATCAAGATCGACCAGCTTTTCGCCGCGATCACCGAGTACATCGGCGTGGAGTTCGAGATCGACACCACGCCCTGCATCCTCGAGGCGCGCGTCAACGACAACATCATCTTCGTCGAGATCGCGCAGGGGCTTAACCGAGAGAAGATCGACCTCCTTAAGTACAAGATCCGCGAGCTCACCGAGCTCTACGCCCTCGCCTATCCCAAGGTCCTTATCATGATGACGGATCTCGAGCTTACCTACATCGACGGGCCGAACCTCGAGCTCCTCCTCGACAACGTGATCGCCGGCTCGGGCGTGCGCAACCGGAACATCAAGTTACTCACCCTCAATTCCTTCGCGAGCGAATTCATC
Organism: Treponemataceae bacterium; assembly: GCA_035352395.1. GTDB lineage: Bacteria > Spirochaetota > Spirochaetia > Treponematales > Treponemataceae > Teretinema. The sequence continues at coordinate 647 of DAOPXQ010000329.1, forward strand.
GCCGGCAACAAGGAATACGCGGACATTCAGGTCGTCAAGGACCTCTCGAACGCGATCGACTCGCTCCTGAAGGACATCGACCCGGTCAAGGACAAGTCAACCCTGATCTCCGAGCGCATACTGAGCGTCGACCAAAAAAACGGCGGCGCCGACTCGGCCCTCGAGATGCGCTTCAAGAGCGAGCTGCAGACCCTCAAGTCGCTCGCGAAGGATTTCAGGATAGCCGTCGTGGACGACGACGTCGTGATACGCGGCGTCCTCGCCAAGACCTTCGCCGCGATCAACGCGACGACCGAGCAGTTCGAGTCCGGCCAGTCCTTTATCCCCGCGGTTCTCTCCGCGCGCTTCGACCTCATCTTCCTCGACCTCATGATGCCGGGCATGAACGGCTTCGAGGTTCTGCTCAAGCTGCGCGAAAACGGCGTGACGACCCCGGTCATCGTGCTCTCGGCGGTAAGCCAGCGCGAGGCGGTATTGAAGGTTCTGTCGTCCGGCGTGCGCAGCTACATGATCAAGCCGCTCAAGCCGGAGGCCATCCTGAAAAAGGCGATCGAAGTCCTGCAGGGCGCGCTCTAGAATGATCAACGACCCGGAATTCGCCAACCGATTCATCATGAACCTCAGGATCCCGGTTATCATCCTCGACGCGGAAGGCATCCCCAAGGACTGGAACCCGGCGGCCTTGAAGGTCATCCCGGATCTTGAGGCGGACGCCCGCGCGGGAATGACGCGGCACCTCGCCGACTATGTCTCCCGAAGGTTCCCGATCCCGCCGGAAAACCTCGCGCGAGCCTTTTTGCCGAACGGCGGCGCAACCTCGACATTCGACTTCCCGACTACCGCCCTCGACGGCCTTGACGGCTGGAGCCGGCTCGTCATCCAGAATCAGGAAGGCGACGGCTTTTTCTGCGTCATAGAGGACATCACCGAGCAGAAACGCCGCGAGATCGGGCTGACCAAGGCAAAGGAACAGGCCGAGAAAACGAGCCTTTCGCGCAGCCAGTTTCTCGCGAACATGAGCCACGAGATCCGTACGCCGATACAGACGATCATCGGGATGATGGAACTCCTTTCCGAGACCAAGCTCGACGAGGAGCAAAGCGAATACACGCGGCAAGTGCGCTTCAGCGCGGACGTCATGCTCACCCTGATCAACGACATCCTCGACATCTCCAAGATCGAGGCGGGGCAGATGAAGATCGAGAGCATACCGTTCGACCTTTCGGACGTCATCGAGCGCACCATCGACCTCGTCTCCATGGAAGCGCACAAGAAGGGCCTTGAGATCTGCGTCGATATCGACACCACGCTCCCGACGGAGGCCATCGGCGATCCCGTCCGGTTCAGGCAGATCCTCCTAAACCTCGTCAAGAACGCCGTCAAGTTCACCGAGCGCGGACAGGTCCTGGTCAAGGCGTTTCCGATCATCGACCCTACCGCCGGCAGCTCGGGTTCGCGGCTCCGCGTCGAGGTTATCGACACGGGCATCGGCGTTCGAAGGGACCTCCACGACAAGATGTTCACGCAGTTCTTCCAGGCCGACTCCTCCACCACGAGAAAATACGGGGGAACGGGACTGGGCCTCGCGATCTCCCGCAACATAGTCGAACTCCTTCATGGCCGCATCGGCCTCAGCGACAACATACCCTCGGGCTCGATATTCTGGTACGAGCTCCCGCTCGTCGGGTCGACCGAGTCCTCGCCCATGGCGCCCCTGCCCCGGCGAAGGGAAACCAGGTTTCTCATCGTCGACGATAATTCCGTCGCCTCGGGCATCCTCTCCAAGACGCTCTCGTCGATGGGCTTCGCCGATTCCGAGATCGCGAACTCCGGCGCCGAGGCGCTCGTCTCCCTCCAGGCCGCGCGCGACGAGGGAAAGCCGTTCGACATCGTCTTCATCGACATGGTAATGCCCGAGATGGACGGATGGCGGCTCGCGGCGGAGATCAACCGCGATCACAGCATC
>DAOPXQ010000330.1:0-2608 GCA_035352395.1 Treponemataceae bacterium
TCAGAATATGAATTGGCGCCGAGAATCGAGCGATTGTCAGCCGCGCTCGCGGCGATCTAGAGGGAGAACCTAGACATGAACGATCCCTTTTACGTTGCGTTTTGCGAAGTCTTCGCGTTCCAGACGACCGTAAGCCCGTTCTATTTTATCATTCTCGGGGTCGTCATCGTCGTTGTCGTCATCCTGAAACTCTACAGTAAATATAGCGCAAAGCAGGAATTTCACGATAAGCCGCATCCCAAACGAGCGCAACCCATCGTGGACCGCACGCCGGAGCTTATAAAGACGATGCGCCTAAACCTTGGGCCGGACAAAAAAGAATTGCGCCAAATCGGGTTATTCTTCGGTTTTAAGGACCTTCAAAACCAATACATCAAGAGAGTGTGCGAAGCGGAGAAAATTACCCATCCCGGGCAGATTTTCAGCGACTACGGTAAGATTACCGAACTCCTGGAATCGCGGCTCGTAAAGGCGCAACAGTCGCAGCATCCGACGAAGGAAACCGAGGCGGAAAAGACGATAATCTATACCATTAGGGAATCGGTCGAAAACCGCAAGAAGCAGGGCAAGCGGATAACGTCAACCCGCATGATCCCGGAAAAATCGACGCTATCCATCACGGTACCGGAAGGCGAGCAATATAGCGTCGAACTCGTGCACAACGCGTCCATGGGCCTTGTCTGCAGCATGCCGCTGGATTCCGACGGCACTCCCGTACGGGTTCCCTTGTGGGCGAAGCTCTCCGCCTTCCTCACGGTAAAGACGAACCAGTCGTATAAATTCGACACCCGCGTAATCAAATACGAAAGCGACTTAAGCTCGACGAGGATAGTGCTCGCGCAGACTGACTCCATACAGTCGATGCCCGACCGCTCGCACGATCGCAAGAGGCTAACCATGCCCTGCGCGTTCTCGCCCGTGACGGTGGGAACCGTGAGCAACGGGAAAAAAACCGAGCGAAGGTTTTATCCCTCCCATCTCTCGATGGACGGAACTATCCTCGACATCTCGGCGGGCGGCTGCAGCATACAGACTAATAAACCCCTTAAGCCTGGCGAATACATGGAAATTCGTTGTATACTGGAAAAACAGACGGAAGACACGATGATCGGGAAAACGGTCCGCGTTCAAGCGGAATCGCCCGACTCGCCATCCGTCATGCACATACAATTCGCGAAGATGCCGCGGGCGACGATGAACCGCATCTTCTCGTTTGTCTATGCCGACGGAGACCATAAGCAGTGACGATTCTGGAAATTACCGATATTGTGCGCAAGGAAAATTTTATCTACTATCGGCGAGAATTCACCGCGAAGGCGTTATATGAATTACCCGGGAAACAAGCCCAGGGAAAGATTGAATTTACGATCGAGACAGAGCCAACCGGAAAAAAAGACATACGCGTAATGCTCTTGGACCCGGTTGACTATCCCGTTTTATCGGTTATTCAGCATCTAAAGTCATTCATTGCCTCGCTCGAGAACGACGATAAGCTCCCCTAATACCGTTGCTTGACCGTTTTTTTCGAATGAGGTAGTGTTAATTCATGACCCTCACGAGTGCCTCCCCCGAAACAACAATGGAAATTGGTCGGCGTATCGGCGCCTGCCTTCAAAAGGGGGACATTCTTGCCCTCCAGGGCACGCTTGCCGCCGGAAAAACGACCATAACCAAAGGCATCGCCCTCGGTCTTGGCATAACCGAGGACGTTACGAGCCCAACGTTTACCCTCATCTCCGAATATGAGGGAAAAATCCCCCTGTATCACATGGACGTTTATCGTCTTGATTCACCAGAGTCGTTTATCGATCTCGGCGTCGAGGAACTGCTCTATGGGAAAGGGATTTGCGTCATTGAATGGAGCGAAAAGGTGATGAGCGAGCTGCCCCGCTCGACGATCGTCATAAAGATCGAGATGCTCTCGCCGTCCGAACGATCCATTACCGTCGAGAACTGGCCATATGAGGAGATTTCCGCATGAATATCGTCGCGATCGATTCCATAACCCCCGCGCTTTCCGTAGCCGCTTCCGGCCCCCGCGGCAAGGCCATCGTTACCGTTACCGAAGGCTCGCAGCACGCGGAGAATATGATATCCCTCATCGAGAAAGCGATCGATCTCGCGGGATTCGCGGCTAGGGAAACGAACCTCGTTTGCTGCGCGGAGGGTCCGGGATCGTTTACCGGGCTCAGGCTCGCCTACTCCGCCGCTAAGGCAATCCAGCTCTCCTCCAATTGCAAACTCTTTCCGATTCCCCCGCTTGAGCTATACGCCAAGGCGGCAGGGGCGTTTCACGGCGTCGTCATCAGCGTCATGGACGCGAAAAAGCAGCGTTTCTACGCCCAGTTTTTCCGCATGGGTTCCAAAGTCACCGAGGCGCTCGACATAGCCGCGTCGGAGTGCGCCGCTTACGTGGACCCGTCCGAGCGCATCGCGGTTACCGGCCCCGACGCCGCGATCTTCGCCGAGGAGCTTTCCGCTTTCCTTCCGAATTCCGACATAACGTCATTGCCCTCGGGTACCGAGGGAATTTCCGGCGCGATGATTTCGTTTGCCGAAACCGCATATACGGACTATAATGATCCCGTGCCGGATCATGCCGGTCCGG
>DAOPXQ010000331.1:0-1131 GCA_035352395.1 Treponemataceae bacterium
GGCGAGGTCCTCGACGTGGACGGCGATACCGGCGGATTCAACATACAGTTCGCGTTTTCGTCGGGGAAGCTCGCCGCGGACGCGATGGCAAGAACAAGATAGCGCAACCTTTCTCCCGTTCCGAGGTCAAACCCTTCGTAACTCAAAAAGAAGAGGTAAAACCATGGGACTCGACGAATTCAGCTGGGAATCCGCTCACGCGGAATTATTATCCGCATACGACTCGCGCAAAGAGCTTATACCGACGCGCGTCGCCGGTTCCACGGAAGGTTTCACGACCCTTTCGACGCCGGACCGCCTTGTCGCGGAAAACCGAAAGATACGTTGCCTTATCACCCGCCCCCGGGGCGCGAGCGATGGCGCTAAGCTTGATCGCGCGTGCGTGCTCCTGCACGGTCTCAACGAACGCGGGTGGGACAAGTACGCGCCCTGGGCGCAGGCGATCGCCGATCGAACCGGCTGCGCGGTCATCCGCTTCCCCATCGCGTTTCACATGGATCGCTCGCCCGCCCCGTGGGCCAACTTTGGCGTGATGCGCGGCGTCTCGAAGGACCGCATCGCGCGGTATCCGGGCATCAAGCAATCATCGATGGCGAACGCGGCGATCTCCGAACGGCTCGACGAGTCGCCGGACAGGCTGTACCTTTCGGGGCTTATGTCCGCGCTCGATCTTGAGGACCTCATCGGTTTCCTCCGCGCCGGAAAGATCGACGGAATCGCGCCGGACGCGAAGCTCGGATTTTTCGGCTACTCGATCGGCGTGTATCTCCTGCAGTGCGTCGCCCTCGCGGACCCGCCGTTCGCGCGCGACGCCAAGAGATTCCTTTTTTGCGGAGGTCCGTATCTTTCGACGATGACCCCCGTGTCAAAGTTCATCATGGACTCGCGCGCGCACGAGAGGCTCATAGATTTTTGGGTCAAAAACCTCGAGGCCGAGACGGCGAACGACCCAAGGCTCGCCGAGCTCATCGAGACGCCCCTTGGCAAGGGATTTCGAGCGATGGTAGACCGGAAATACCCGCAGCTTAACCGCCTCAACGCGTTCACCCCGGAGACCACGCGCGTGGCGTCGCTCGCGGGCGACGAGGTAATGCCCCGCCCCGCCATCGAATCCTTTTTCTCGGACACCGG
>DAOPXQ010000331.1:1231-2592 GCA_035352395.1 Treponemataceae bacterium
CGGGCGACGAGGTAATGCCCCGCCCCGCCATCGAATCCTTTTTCTCGGACACCGGAATCGTCCCCGAGTTTCTGGACCTGCCGCCCGCATGCACGCATATCGCGCCGTTCAATCCCGCCGCAGGCGACGCCTCTCGCGACGCGTTCGAGCGAATGTTCGACGGCGTCGCGGCTTACCTATTCGAATAATAAAAAGGCCCGCGAAGTATTCGCGGGCCTCGACGTGCTTGCGGGACATGACATGCTTGCGTACCGCGACGATGCGCGGTACGCAGTCGCGTTTATTTTTCGAATATACCCCGTATCTCGCGCTCATACAGTTTATTGACGTCGTTGCGCTTCAGTTCCTGCTTGGCGGACAGCTCCCTCGGAACCTCGAATACTTTTGACAGCAGCGTGAAGTCATAGATATGCTCGAACGACTTGAAGCCCTTCTGTCGGTTAATCTCGTCGTCTATCTCGCGGCGATAGAGCTTGCGAACCTCGGCGTTCGAAAGCAGCGTCTCGGTGTCGGAGTACGAGATGCCGTTCTCGGCGGCGTATTCCTTCAGGTTATTGAAGTCCGGGACGATAAGCGCGCCAAGGTGCTTCTGGTCCTGGCCGACGACGACGGCGGTGTCGATGTAAGGCGAATAGGCCAGGTGCTTCTCGATCGGGACGGGCTCTATGTTCTCGCCGTCGAGGAGCACGATCGTGTCCTTGATGCGCCCGACGATCGCGAGCGCGCCGTCGTGCGTCATGACGCCGAGGTCGCCGGTGTTGAGCCAGCCGTCGGCCCCGAGCACCTTCGCGGTCGCCTCGGGATCGCCGTAATAACCCTTCATGATCTGCGGGCCGCGAGCGTGAATTACGCCCATCTTGCCGGGCGGGCACTCGTTTCCCTCTTCATCGACGAGCTTGATCTCCATTTCCGGGAACGCGGTGCCGACGGTACCGGCCTCCAGCGTGGAAAGGTTGCGGACTGCGACGACGGGGCCCGCCTCGGTAAGGCCATAGCCTTCCATCAGGCAAATTCCGGCGGCCGCGAAAAAGAGATCGATTTTTTTCTGAAGGCTGCCGCCGCCCGAGACCGCGGCTTTGAGCCTCGTGCCGAACAGTTGGCGTATCGGTTTGAGAATGACGTTCCTTCCGAGCGCGTTCAGCGGCATCAGCGCGAGTCGGGGCAGTGCGCTCACGATCTTGTCGAGCGCGCGATTGCGTTTCCTGAAACTCGGGGTAAGGCCCTTATACAGATTGTCGAGCGTCGCGTAGGCGCCGCCGACCGACACGAAGAACCCGAAGAGCCCGCGCTTGATCGGGCTTGCCGCTTCCATCTTCTTCTGGATGTTGTTGTAGACCGATTCCCAAATACGGGGAACGGCG
>DAOPXQ010000332.1:0-2578 GCA_035352395.1 Treponemataceae bacterium
TTATCTACCGGACTGACGCTCACATACGACATTTAATACGACATATAAACGGGAGAAATCGAACATGAATGCACATAACGGACCTCGCGCGCTCTTCGCAACGATCGCGGCGGGATTTCTCGCGCTAACCGCGGCTGGCTGCTCGCCCTCCGTCGTGCTAACCGTAAACCCGGACTCAAGCGGCCGAGCGAGCTTCGCCTGCGAACCGAGCGCCGCCGCCGATTCCGTCATCCGCCGTTTTGCCGGCGCCGATACGCCCGACTCGAAAAACGCGCCCCTATTCGACAAAAAAAGCGTCACAGTGAGCCTTGCGCACGCGGGCCTCAAGGTTGAATCCTTCGAAACACCGACCAAATCGTCCCTTTCGATGGGAGTGTCATTCCTCAAGCTCGACGGCCTACTCGGAAAGGCTATCGTCCTCGATCGCGACGGGCATCGCCTGACCGTCCGCCTAACGCGCGAGATCCTTAACGAGGCGCTGGACCTCATGCCGGCGTCTACCCGGGACTATACGGACCTGCTAATGGCCCCCGTTTTTACCGGCGAAACGATGACGGCTGCGGAATACGAGGATACGATCGCGGCCGCCTTCGGGAAAACCCTCTCGGGCGACCTTAAAAAGTCGTTTTTTACCCTCGCGATCCGCTGTCCGCTTCCCGTTATCCGAACGGCGGCCTCCGCCCCCGCGACGGCCGAGGCAACCGGAACCACCGTGACGGTCAAGATTCCCCTTTCGACCCTGCTCTCCACCGACAAGCCGATTACAGCCTTCGCCGAGTGGTAGGTAATAGCGCTGAAGCCTGAAACTAATTGAATTATTCTCCTTTTATTAGTACAATACTCTAAGCACTTATCGATATAATTTTATCGAGTAAATACTTTTGGGGGTTTTTTATGGCTACAGCGTGCGGGTTCTCTAATGAACTCAATGCTTTCATCGATGAATGGAAGATGAAGCCCGGCAACCTGATCATGATCCTTCACCGGGTCCAGGAGGAGCAGGGTTTTATCTCCAAGGAAGCCGCGACCGAGGTCGCGAACAGGACGGGGAATCCGTTGGCCCGCGTGTACGGGACGATGTCATTCTATCACTTCTTCAAGACCGTCAAACCGGGAAAGAACAAGATCTCGGTATGCCTCGGTACCGCTTGTTACCTGAAGGGCGGACAGGACCTCTTCGACGAAGCCCGGAGCATCCTCGGTCTCGCCGGCAACGACATCACCACCGCCGACGGCCAGTTCTCGGTTGAGCCCGTCCGCTGCATCGGCTGCTGCGGCCTCGCGCCGGTTCTCTCCGTAAACGGCGAAGTGTACGGAAAGCTTACCCGCGACCAGATGGACGGCATCATCGCCAAGTACAAGTAAGCGATGCACTACACCCTGTGCGACATGTTCAGCGACCTTACGCAGAATTCTGTGGAGGCGGGAGCGAGTCGCGTCGAGGTGAGGGTGGAAGAGTCCGCGAGGGAGATCTCGCTTTCCATTGAAGACGATGGAAAGGGAATGACCCCGGACGAGCTCAAGCGGGCGTCCGATCCGTTCTATACGGACGGGATCAAGCATCCCGGACGGAAAGTCGGGCTCGGGATACCGTTTTTAATACAGACCGCCGAAATGTGCGGCGGGCACTGGAACATACGGTCGGAGAAGGGCAAGGGAACGGTCGTTACCTGCCGCTTCGACCTTACCAACATAGACACGCCGCCAGTCGGCGATGTCACCGGATACTTCCGGCAGATCCTGACCTTTGACGGCCGCTACGAAATGGTCATCGAGAGAAAGACCCCGTCTTTCTCGTATACCGTTCGCCGTTCGGAACTGTTGGACGCCCTCGGGCTCGCGGATCAAGGCTCGTTTACCGACGCCGGATCGCTCGCGCTCCTGGGGCAGTACCTGGAATCAATGGAGGAATGACTATGGCAAAGATGTCTCTTGAGGACTTGAGGAAGCTCCGCGGGGCGACCCAGTCCGAGATCAAGAAGCGCGAGACCGAGGGAAAGACCGTGCAGGTCATCGTCGGCATGGGAACCTGCGGAATCGCCGCGGGAGCCAAGGACACGCTCGACGCGTTCGTCAAGGAACTCAATGAAAAGGGAATGGGCGGCGACGTCATCATCCGCCAGACCGGATGCATGGGACTCTGCCAGAACGAGCCCACCGTCGAGGTCGTCATGAAAGACATGCCGAACATCATTTACGGACGCGTCGACGCGAAAGTGGCGAAACAGATCGTCGAGAAGCACATCATGAAAAAAGAGCTTCTTAACGAGCAGATTCTTGACCGCCCCGCCGGCGACATTCTCAAGAAGTAAGGAGAAGAGTACATGGCATACAACCACTTCATTCTCGTCTGCGGCGGAACGGGCTGCGAATCCAGCAACGCCGACGGGATTTACAACAACCTCATCGCCGAGGCCAAGGCCGCGGGCGTTCTCGACAAGGTTCAGATCGTCAAGACCGGATGCTTCGGCTTCTGCGAAAAGGGCCCGATCGTAAAGGTACTCCCCGAGGACTCCTTCTACGTCGAGGTCAAGCCCGAGGACGCGAAGGAAATCATCAACGAGCAGATCGTCAAGGG
>DAOPXQ010000333.1:0-2567 GCA_035352395.1 Treponemataceae bacterium
AAAACCCGACGCTCCCGATGCTCTACGAGGTGATGGACGAAGCCGTGTACAAAGAGATGCTCACGCGACCGGAGCCGGACTGGAAGAAAGAGGAGCCACCCGCGCCGACGCCCTTCGACATGCCCCCGTATAAGGCGCCCGATTTCTACCTTCGTACCTTCGAGATGTCCGAGGAAGCGACCGCCCGGCTCGCCTCCGACGCGAAGGCCGCCGGGGAAACGGTGCACAGCTGGCTTGGCGCCTTGCTCATGAAGGAATCGGCCTCCGTGTTCGGGCCCGGCGACAAAGGCACACGAATCATTCAGTGTCCGGTCGACTTCAGGCAATACCTAAAGGAAGAGTGCCGACCGATCGCGGGGGTCTACAACGGGATCGTCAAGGTACCCCTGGAATGCGACCGAGCGGTACCGGAGATAGCCTCCGCGATCCGCGCGGGAATCAAGGCTTCGCGCGACGGGATGAAGGACATCGAGGAGTATTTCCATTTCCGCGATTCCTTCGACGGCATACCGGACCCGGAGTCCTTCATGATGGGCTTCCCGCCCGACGTGATCGACTACGACTTTTCGTTCTCGAATCTCGGACGGACAGTGGTTGCGCGCGAGTACGGCGGGCACGAGATCAGGGATTTTTACGGGCCGATCTTCACGTCGGTAAACGGCGAGACGGTCATCGGGCTTAACACGACGGCGGGCTCGCTCCGCATGTCGCTGATATTCGACAAAGCCATCCCGAAGGCCGACTCCTACGTCGCCCTCGGAGAAAGGATCCAGGAGGTCCTTTCAAACTTTGAAAACTGACACGATCGCCGGTTACTTCTCCCCGAGGAGAGATTTGAGTTCGCGGATCTCGGCGGAGAGCTTTGAGCGCTCCATCTTTTGGTACTTCGCGGGGACCATCTCGCGGCTCGTGCACTCGAGCACGGAGACGAGGTTCTGCAGCTCTATCTCGTACGGGTACGCCGGCGGTATAAAGTCGCGGATCGTGTCCTCAAGGTCCTCGCGGGTAACGATGGCGCGCGCGTCCATAGTCGCGGTCATTTTTGCTCGCACGAGGATCGCCTCGATGTCGGCCCCGGACACCTCGAATTTGAAATTGCGGAAGATCTCCGCGAGCGGGAAGTCCTTTACCTTAATGTCGAGCTTTCTCTGGAGCGTCCGGAATAGGTCGGCCTTTTCCTCGGGCGTCTCGGGATAGAACAGCGCGAGGTGCTCCTCGGCGCGGCCCTGGCGCTTAAGGTCGATCGGCAAAAGGTCGGGCCGACAGGTGATGAGGAACCAAATGATCTTTCCGCGATACTCGGTATTTCCCATAAAGTTCGCGATCTGCGCGAACACGCGGCTCGAGGTGCCGGAGTCGCCCTCCGCCCCTCGGTCGCCGAGAAACGCGTCGGCCTCGTCGATCATAACCGCGACCGGGGCCATCGCCTTCAGGATGTTCAGCACTTTCTCGAGATTGCTTTCCGTGGCGCCCTGCCACTTGGAGCGGAAGTTGCGGAGCTTGACCATCGGTATGCCTATCTCGCCCGCGAACGCCGAAACCATGAAAGTTTTTCCCGTGCCGATCGGTCCCGCGATAAGGTAGCCCATCGGGAGCACGTCCGTGCGTCCCTGCTTGAGCGCCTTTGCCGCGCTCACGAACCGTTTCTTGACGAACTCGTGGCCGGACACGTACGAAAGGTCGTGATCGGTGTCGACGAACTCAAGGAGGCCCGCGGCCTCGTTCTCGATGATCGAGCGCTTCCGGTTCCGCAGGAAGTCGAGCGTTACGGGCTCGTCGCCCTGAAAGGATTCCGCGACGAGCTGGTTGAGGTTTAGGAGGTTGAGCCCGGAGGTCAGCGAGCCGAGCGCTTCGGTCTTGAGGCCGCGCTCGAGGAGCAGCATCCCGCGGCTCGCGAGAAACTCGAGGAATTGGGTGCGGACGGACTCGCTTGGGTACGGAATGGCGACTTTCACCGTCGACGGGGAAGTGGAGAGGCGCGGGTTAATGTCCGTCAGGTTCTCAGTCATCATGATGACGGAGATGTCCCCCTTGGTGAACTGGGGTTCGTGCGACCATCGATTGAGGGTGACGAGGCAATAGCGGTCAACCTCGTCGAGGTGGCCGATCTCGTCCGCGGGAACGATGGTCTCCGCGTAATCGACGATGAGCACGATGCGCCGCTCCTTCGGGATGTTCATCACGAAGTAGCGCTCAAGCCAGTCAAAGGCCTTGACCGGGTCGCGGGAAAGGAAGTCTTCCTCCGGGACGTTTGGGTAGCGCGCGGCCATCGCCTTGAGGTAGTCCTTTTCCATCTGCGCCATGCAGAAGCTTACCCCGCTCGACTTGTCGTAAAACACGATGATATCGCGGTTGCCGAACAGGACTTCCGAGATATAGTCTTGGATTTTCACGAACATGAACTCGCCCTCGTTCATCTTGTGCGGCAGGAGGTCGCGGATGTTTCCGTGGACGAAGTAGAGATTCGCGGTCTTTGAGCAGTATTTAACCGAGAGTTCCTGGGCCCAGGCGGGCAGGATATTGATGAATTCGAGATTCGTCTTGATGAGCTGCTGGCTTTCGGCCAT
>DAOPXQ010000334.1:0-2567 GCA_035352395.1 Treponemataceae bacterium
CTGGGGGCCGTTCGCAAGGCCATCAAGAAAGGCGGTTCCAGGGACTACTGGTACCTTTGCGAAAAGGGATACTTCAAGCCGGAGACGGTTCACTACGTCCCCAAATTCCTCGCGATCGCCGAGATACTCTCCCGAAGCGAGGAGTACGGCATCGAATGGGGATTCGAGGACGAGCACCCCGAGCTCGTGACGATCCCGGTACGGCGCGCCGTCGACATCAACGTGCTCGCCAAGGAAACGGGAATCGAGAAGGCCCTCCTCAAAACGGCGAACCCGGCGCTCTTTTACTCCATCACGCCGCCGGACGCCACGTATTCCCTCCGCGTGCCCGCCGGAACGGAAGACGCGATCAAAACGATACTCGAGGATAAAAGCCGGATGTTGCTTGAGTACTACATGTATAAAATCAGGTCCGGAGATACCCTATACGCGCTCTCTAAGCATTACGGCGTGACGATCGACATGATCATTCAGTACAACCCCGGGCTCAAGCCCTCCACGCTCAGGATAGGCAAGAAGATCGTGATCCCGGCGCTGAAGGAAGTGGGCGCGTACAAGGGCAAGCACGGCGCGGACAACGTCGACTTCTCGGGGACCTACCTCGTCAAGCAGGGCGATACCCTGTGGTCGATAGCGCTCGCCCACGACGTCGGCGTGGAGACCCTGGCGGAAAAGAATAACCTTGAGGTTAGTTCCGTACTTAAGTTGGGAAAACTCCTGCGCGTGCCGATACAGTAATATGACCAGGAGCCACGAGATGAAACAGAGGATTCTACGCGCCGCGATCACCGCGATCACGATCGCCGCGCTGACCGCGATCGCCGCGCCGGCGGCCGCGGAAAACGGGGATGCCTCGATCCGCGCGCGCTCGACGGCGGACTGGAAGACGGAACTAGTCCACTCGGAGATCTTGCTCGACGCGAAGGCGCGCGGGATAACCCTCCCGACGGGACGGAACGCGGCGTATCAAATCCTGGAGATGGAAACCCCGTCCCTCCTCAAGGACACCTTTTTCTCCATCACGGTCAATTCCTCCCAGCGGCTCGGGGACCTAGTCCGTTCGGGAGAGATCTCGCTTACCGAACTCAACGACATCATCGAGGCGGGGAGAAAGACCCCGCCCGTCTTTTCCACCGACCTTAAGACCGTTTCCATGGGGCATACCGTCTCCATCGCGCAAATAGGCAGCCTTTTCATTAGGCATAACCGCGCCTATACCCCCAAAATCCCGCTCGACGAGATCGCGAGCCGGCCCTACTCCGGCATCCTCGTCGACGCGAGGGGAAAGCTTCCCGTACACGGCGAGTACGTCAGCGCGACGCTTGCCCCCTGCCTCCAGCCGAAACTCTGGAGCGTCGACATGGACGGGGTTTACGACAAGAACATGGTCGATCCCGCGATCGCGCGCGCGCGCGGCATCGTCAGCTATCAGACTTCGACCGACGAAAGCCTCTACGAGGAGCGGATCGGCAGCGATCCCTTGCGGATCTCGGCGCGAGAGGTGTACGGCCAGTACCGCACAGACCCCGTCATCTCCTGGGACGACTACCTCAAGATCATAACCGTCCCGGAAAACCGAAGGCTCCTCGCAGAGGGCAAGGTCGTCATCATCTGCGACGCGAAGGCGCTCGAGGGCGGCGATCTGGGACCGGACAGGGACGACGGGTATTACTTCATCCGAAGGTCGATAGAGGAACGGCTCGCGCAAAAGAAACCCGCGAAGATGGGGCTTACCGATACCTGGGAAGGCCTCAAGCTGATGATCTACGATATCCGGTTCGTCGCCGACTCCGCGCGCATCCTCGATTCGGAAAAATCGCGCCTGGACATCATCGCGGAAGCGTTGCGCCTAGCGGGCGCCGACGCGACCTTTACCGTGGAAGGCCACACGGCGAGCGTTGGCAAGCCCTCGGGAGAGCTTTCTCTTTCCGTCCAGCGGGCCCAGGCGATATCCGCCGCGCTCGCCGCGCGCGGCATCGAGGCGAAGCGCCTTGAGTCCACCGGTTACGGCGGCACGAGGCCGGTCGCGTCAAACGACACGGAGGAAGGCCGCGCGCTTAACCGCCGCGTGGAGATTACGGTGCATATCGGGCGCAACCGGGTCGATTGACGACCCCATGGGCGCGTGTTACAATAAATTAACGAAAAAAGGGGATCCTGCATGTCGAGAGAATCACTGAACAGCTCCGCGCCGGAAACGGTCGTGGACCCATTCGATGTCGAGGACGACAGCTACGATACCGGTAAAATCTACTGCGCGAACTGCATCCACTGTAAACTGGTACCCGCTCCCGGCAACGCCACCGGGCAATTCTATCTCCGCGTGCGCTGCGACGCCGGGAAATGGACGAAGAAGCTCGGCGGGGAGAAACAGTATAAGTACTTCACTGTTACCAGACGCAGCATAGATTGTTGTGATACGTACGAACCGATGGGAGACGCCGCGGAGTTCATCAGCGACTTACGGAAGACGCTCCCGATCCGAGACGAAATATACGACAAGGAACAGTGATTTGAACATCAAAAGAACTTTACTCGCGGCGGTGCCCTGCGCCGCACTCTTGCTC
>DAOPXQ010000335.1:0-2566 GCA_035352395.1 Treponemataceae bacterium
CTGCCGCGCGACAATTAGTCCGCCTCGCTGACGACAATTAGATCTCCCCATTGGTCGGGCATCGATGTGTGTGCAGGGGGCGATAATCCTCCCGTCGGGGGAGGAGGATCGATTGCGACGAGTGACGGATGCCCAGGTGAGGAAGTTGATGGAGGAGAAGAACAGGCACGGGAAGATGGGGCTCGCGTCGATGACGGCTGGGATGGATCGGAAGACGGGCCGGAAGTACTGGCGCGCGGGGACGATGCCGTCGGCGATGGAGGCGAAACGGGATTGGCGGACGCGGGAGGATCCGTTCGAGGAGGACTGGCCGCTGATGGCGGCGAAGCTCGCGGACGCGCCGACGCTGGAGGGGAAAGCGCTGTTCGAGTGGCTGATGGAGGAACGGCCGGGGAAGTACGCGCCGGGGCAGGTGCGGACGTTCCAGCGGCGCGTCGAGAGGTGGCGGGCGCAGTCCGGACCGGAGCGGGAGGTTTTCTTCGCGCAGGAGCACCGTCCCGGGGAGGCGATGCAGACGGACTTCACGTGGGCGACGGAGCTCGGCGTGACGATCTGCGGGGAGGCGTTCCCGCACATGCTGTGTCACCCGGTGCTGCCGTACAGCAACTGGGAGTGGGCGACGGTGTGCCGGTCGGAGTCGTTTCTGGCGATCAGCCGTGGGGTGCAGGCGGCGCTATTCCGCCTCGGGAAACGGCCCAAGTATCACCAGACGGATCACAGCACGGCGGCGACGCACGACCTCAAGAACGGGAGCCGCGAATTCAACGACGAGTACAAGCGCTTCATCGAGCACTTCGGGATGGCGCCGCGGACGATCGCGGTAGGGAAGAGCAATCAGAACGGCGACGTGGAGGCGTCGAACGGCGCTTTGAAGCGATGCCTCGAGCAACACCTCCTCCTGCGGGGGAGCCGGGATTTCGAGAGCGTGGAAGCGTACGAGGCGTGGGTGCAGGGCCTCCTCGCGAGGAACAACGCGCGGCGGTCGGCGAAGGTGTCGGAGGAGCTGTCGGCGATGACGCCGCTCGCGGTGAGCCGCCTCCCCGAGCACACGACGGAGGACGTGCGCGTGAGCCGGGAGAGCACGATCCGCGTGAAGCACAACACGTACTCGGTGCCGTCGCGACTGATCGAGGCGAAGGTCAAAGTGCGTCTTTACGATGATCGCCTGGAGGTGTGGTACGGCGGCGCGCGGCAGCTCGAGGTGGAGCGGCTGCTCGGCCGCCACGGCCATCGGATCGACTACCACCACGTGATCTGGTCGCTGGTGAAGAAGCCCGGGGCGTTTTCGCGATACCGGTACCGGGAGGAGCTGTTTCCGAGCCTCGAATTCCGGCGGGCGTACGACGCGCTGAACGAGGCGCTGGGAGCCGGGTACAAGGCCGACGCCGAGTACTTGCGGATTCTGCATCGGTCCGCGTCGGTGAGCGAGACGGACGTGGAGGCGGCGCTCGCGCTCCTGCGCGAAGCGGGCGAGACGCCGCTCGCCGACAAGGTCAAGGAGCTGGTGCAACCGCGCGAGGCGGAGGTGCCGGCGATGGCGCCGTACGCGCCAAATCTCGCCGAGTACGACGCGCTGCTCGCCGCGGCCGAGGAGGTGGGCGCATGACGACGAAACGCGACGAGGAAGAGAAGAACCTCGCGATGCTCCTGCGCGCGCTCAAGCTCCCGAGCTTCGCCGCGCTGTACGAGGAGACGGCGGTCGCGGCGTCGAAGCAGGGGTGGAGCTTTCCGCGCTACCTGCGCCACTTGACCGAATCCGAGCTGGCCGCGCGGGAGACGAACCGCGTCGAGCGGATGCTCAAGGCGTCGGGGCTGCCCAGGGTCAAGACGCTCGAGACCCTCGACCTCGAGCGCCTGCCGCTCAAGGTGCGCCGCCAGGTGCCGGCGCTGAGCGAGGGCGGCTTCGTCGACCGCGCCGAGAACGTGCTCGTCTTCGGCCTGCCCGGCCGCGGCAAGACGCACCTCGTCTGCGCCATCGGGAGGGAGCTCGTCGCGAGAGGCCGCGCGGTGCTCTTCGTCCCGACCTTCAAGCTCGTGCAGAGGCTGCTCGTCGCAAAGCGCGAGCTCGCCCTCGAGGCCGAGCTGCGCAAGCTCGACCGCTTCGACGCGGTCATCCTCGACGACATCGGCTACGTCCAGCAGGACCGCGAGGAGATGGAAGTGCTCTTCACCTTCCTCGGCGAACGCTACGAAAGGAGGTCCGTGCTCATCACGAGCAACCTCGTCTTCTCCCAGTGGGATCGGATCTTCAAAGACCCGATGACGACGGCGGCGGCGATAGATCGCCTCGTGCACCACGCGACGATCCTGGAGATGACCTCGAAGAAAAGCGTCCGTGCCGAGGAGGCCGAGATGAAGAATGGAAACGGCGACTGTGCTGAATAGACCCACATCCGCGCCCCCGCGGGGGCGGCCCCGAGGTCAGGAGAACCGAGGAGCCTGGAATCGCTATGGCGATTCCAGGGAGATCCGGGGGACTGCGTCCCCCTCACGCGGAGGCTTCGCCTCCCGAGGAACACGGGGAAATGTAATTGTCGTCACGAGGAAATGTAATTGACGCCGCGCA
>DAOPXQ010000336.1:0-2553 GCA_035352395.1 Treponemataceae bacterium
AAGGGAAATCCCGCGTTCGCCGTCTTCCCGGTCTTGGCGTTCGCGCTCTTGAGCCTGATCTTTACGCCGTTCGAAACCTCGCTCACCCCGGTAAAATTCCTCGAGATGCTCCTATTCGAGGGATACACCATTTTTTCGTATTACATCATGGCGTCGCATTTTACCGCGATTTATAACCGCTCCCAGTATGAGACCCGGCTCGAAAACGCCGAACGGATCGTGAGCCTTCAGAAGAAATATTATACCGAAATGGAGAAGGGAATCGTCGCGCAGGGAAAGCTCATGCACGACACGCGGCATCAGTACGTGGTCCTTTCGACCTTGGCGCAGTCCGGCGACTACGCGACTCTCGGCGAGTATTTGGACCGTCTTCTCGGCGAAGGCTTTGTCGCCTCGCAGAAGCGCTATTGCGCGAACCCGGTGGCGAACGCCGTTATCGGCGGCTACATCGAGATCGCCGATTCGAAGGGAATCGCCGTCTCGACCGACATCGATTTACCGGCGGATATTCGAATCGACGAGTATGAGCTCTGCGCCCTTTTGGGGAACGCGATCGAGAACGCCATCGAGGCCTGCCAGCGGATCCCACCCGAAAGCGAACGGTATCCGGGAAGGCGAATCGATATCAAGGCGCGCGGGGAAACCTCGCGGCTCGTCATCCGAATCGAGAATAGCTTTCAGCCCCTTCCCGAGGACCGGGACGGCTATTTCCCCTCGAGTAAGGGCGCGCGGAGCGGTATTGGCCTTGAGAGCATGCGGGCAATCGTCGAGAAGTATCGCGGCGCCTTGAATTGCGAGCGAAAGGGCGATACCTTCGTCTTCTCTGCCGTACTTGGCCTAGAGTCTCAATAACGTCCAAAATGTCAAAAAATCCCTATTTCTCGTCATAACTCGTCCCCTAAAATCAACAGAAGTCTGCTAGCATTACGCATATATATATAAAAGTGATGAACGATGCGGTTTCGCGTACGTTTGATCCATATCAAACCGCGAGACGTATCGTTTTTTTTTCCACGATGCGGTCATGAAACCTGAATATTCGTCAAACTGCCCGAAAGCGGGCAAGATTGACTGATGGTCAAAGGGGTTTATATACTGATGGGATGGGGAGTACCCTCGCCCGACGCGACCACACGATGGCCCTTCGGCACATTTCCGCCTTTCTCCTCCTTATCGCGCTCCCGACGCTGATCGTCATCCTGCTTTCGGGATACCTATTCCGGAAGGAAATCGTGCGAATCACCACCGAGCAGCGGTTCGGCGCGCTCGAGCAGACCGCCAGCGGCCTTGACTCGGGCATTCAGGACTTCTCTCTTATGGCGTCCGCCCTGATCCATGACCGAGCGCTCATGGAGGCATCATACGAATACGCGGCGTCGCCGTCGCCCGACCGGCGGTACCGCATCTCTACCTCCCTCGACGCAATCTTCAACCGGTACTTCATCCTGACGAAGCAGCTCGGGTCGTTTTATCTTTTCTTTCGCGACGGCAGCGGGCCGTACGTGTGCCGCAATTACTCGGGCTCGAAGTTCTCGAAGGGCGAGATGGACGCGATCATCGGCGAGGGGAAGCGCGTTCCCGGTTTCGTGCAAATACTCGATTCGGTCGCCCCGGGCGGGGAGTCGACGATGGATAGGCCCGTCCTCTCGCTCGTGATCAACCCCGTCGCGGAACGGGAATACCGTACGGGCGTCGGGACGCTGCTCCTCTCGTTCGACCTCGCGGGCGTAAGCGATTTCCTCGCGCACGCGACGGCCTCTCCCCAGGATGGCGGCAAGAACTTCTCCGTCTCCTTCCTCGTTGGCCGCTCGGGCGCGGTGCTCGCCTCGTCTGATAAATCCCTCGAGGGCCTTCCGTTCGACGAGGTTCGCTCGAGGCTCGGGCGGAAATACCTTATCATCGAGAAGTCGGTCGACACGCCGCGATGGACCATCGCAGAGGCAATCAACCTTCGATCGCTCACGCGGAACGTCGACCGATTCATGGTGTACGGCTATGCCGCGCTCGCGCTCATCGTGTGCCTCTTCCTTTGGTACAATACGCTCTTCTTCGCGCAGATGGTGCGCCCGCTCCGGGCGCTTGCGCGCGAGATGGAGACGGTCGCGCGGGGAAACTTTACCGCGCGCGTCGAGCCGTGCGAATTCCAGGAACTCAATAAACTCGGGAACGCGTTCAATCTCATGGTCGCCGAGATCGATCTCCTGACGACCGAGATCAAGGCCGAGCAGAAGGAGCGCATCAAGGCCGAGATCGAGGCGCTTCGCTATCAGCTCAACCCCCATTTCCTATGCAACACGCTCAACGCGATCAGGATGATGGCGTCGATCGCGAAGAACGACGCGATTAAGCGGATGACGCAGGCGCTCATGACGATAACCGAGGACAACCTCGGGCGCGACGACACGGTCTACTCGCTTGGCCGGGAGCTTAAGAACATCGATAGCTACGTGTACATCATGAAGGTCCGCTATGGCGACAGCTTCGACTTCTACAAGGACATCGACTCGAGCCTGCTCTCGCTCGGCGTCCCCTCGATGATCCTCCAGCCGATCG
>DAOPXQ010000337.1:0-2553 GCA_035352395.1 Treponemataceae bacterium
AGATAATGGGCAATGGATTCCAGTCATTCGAGGACTTGCTGGCGAACGTCGGGAAGGTGATACCATGATCGCGCGCGTTGAAATTACGCGCATTCCCGTCGATGCCGCCGCGTCTGACACCGCCGCCGCTCTTCTTGCCCGCGCGATCGACCTCCAATGGTTCGCCGCCGAGGACGAAGGACGTACCGAGGACCCAACCGAATATAAACTCCGTAAGGCGCGTGAAGAGGGACGGGTCGCCAAGAGCCAGGAGTTGAACGGCGCCATCGTGTTATTGTTGCCGGTGCTTACCCTGATCGGCTTCGCGCCCTCGATGCTCGATACCTTCACGGAGATGCTCCGTTTTTATTTCAGCAGAAGCACGACGATGGAAATCACCGACCCCGCGATATTCCGCGCGTTCATCAAGTATTTCGTCGCCCTTTCCCTTCCGGTAACCGTTACGGCGCTCGTGGCGGGCGTCCTTTCTAACGTATTGCAAAACGGCGGGTTCATTTTCTCCCTCAAGCCGATAACCCCGCAGTTCAGCAAGATCGTGCCGAATTTCGGCAAGTTTTTTTCTAAGGCGCTTTTTTCGGCCGAAGGGCTCTTTAACTTCGCGAAATCGATCGGTAAGGTAGCCATCATATCGGCCATTTCGTACGTTACGATCAAGGGCGAGATCCCGAAACTCGTAACTATGTTGAACTCCGGGCTCTGGAATTCGGTGGCGTTCATCGCTTCCATGACCGCGCGGCTTCTCGTCACCGCCGGTATTCTGTTCCTTGCCATCTCCGTGCCGGACTATCTCTTTCAGCGCAGGCAATTCATGGAATCCCTGAAGATGTCCAAGCAGGAAATCAAGGAAGAATATAAGCAGATGGAAGGGGATCCCCTCGTCAAATCCCGGCTCCGACAGCGCATGCGCGAGCTCTTGAGCCAGAACATGGCGGTTAACGTCCCCAAGGCCGACGTCATCATAACGAACCCGACCCATTTCGCCGTCGCCATGCAATGGGACCGCTCGACCATGCGGGCCCCGATGCTCACGGCGAAGGGACAGGACGCGCTCGCTCTCAAGATCAAGGAGATCGCGCGGGAGAACGACGTGCCCATCGTGGAGAACAAGCCGCTCGCGCGGGCTCTCTATGCGGAAGTCGAGATTGGTGATATGATACCGGACGAGTACTATCAGGCGCTCGCGGTCATCCTCGCGAAGGTGTACGCGCTTGATTCCCGTAAATCAAAAACACTGAGGGAAGCGTAGGCGGTAGATGGCAGAAAAAACCGGCATGTTCGAAAACAAGGCTGATCTCTTCGTCGCGATCGGCGCCATTGTCATCGTCATGATGCTCATAATCCCGCTTCCGACGGTTCTGCTCGATCTTTTAATGGCCGTCAACCTAGTACTCAACCTATTGATCCTGCTCATCGTCCTATATACGAAAAAAGCCACCGATTTCTCGGTTTTTCCCACCCTGCTCCTCGTGAGCACGGTTTTCGGCCTAGGCCTAAACGTATCCTCGACGCGGTTAATCCTGTCTCAGGGAATGAAGTTCCAGGGAAAGATGGTGCGGGCGTTCAGCTCGTTCGTTATAGGAAAGTCCGGTACCGAGGGTCTCGTCATCGGTTTCGTCATTTTCATCATCTTGATCGCCGTTCAGGCCTTCGTCATAACCAAGGGTTCTACGCGCGTCGCCGAGGTCGCGGCCCGCTTTACCCTGGATGCGATGCCGACCAAGAACATGGCGATCGAGGCCGAGTACAACGCGGGCGCCATCACCGAGGAAGAGGCAAGGACGAGGAAGCGCGAAGTTCAGCGAGAGGCCGATTTCTACGGCGCGATGGACGGCGCGAGCAAGTTCGTGTCCGGCAACGTCAAGATCGGCATTTTCATTACCGTCATCAACATAGTCGCCGGCCTTATTTTCGGAATGATTTTCCGAAACGAACCCTTCGTACAGGCTATTTCGACCTACGCCGCGCTCACGATCGGCGATGGCCTTTTGTCGCAGCTTCCTTCTTTGTTCGTTTCGGTCGCCACGGGCCTTATCGTTACCCGTTCGGTCTCCGACGGAACCTTCGGCTCCGACATCAAGAATCAATTTTCGCAAAACGCCCGCGTATATTACGTCGGCGCCGCGACCCTGCTCGTTATCGGCGTGCTTCCCGGCTTCCCCTGGTACGTACTTATCCCGCTTGCCGTGGCTCTTGCCTGGGTCGGAAGGCGGCTCCAGATGGCCGAGGCCGCCACATTCAAGAAAAAGATGGAGAAAGCGGAGCAAAAGCAGGGCGAAAAACCGGGCGAGCCGGCGGACATGAGTCCCGTAGTCCCGCTCGACCCGCTATCCCTGGAACTTGGCTACGGCCTTATCCCGCTCGTGGACAAGGATAAGGGCGCGGAGCTTTTGGAGCGCGTCACGAGGATCAGGCGGGAATCCGCGCTGGATCTCGGTCTCGTGGTGCCGCGAATTCGAATCATCGATAACATGAGGCTCGAGCCTAGCGAGTATTGCTTCAAGATCAAGGGAGTCGAGGTCGCGCGCGGGAAGATCCGCATGGGGTGGTACCTTG
>DAOPXQ010000338.1:0-2543 GCA_035352395.1 Treponemataceae bacterium
CTTCCTGCTTTTCAAGGAGCTCGAGTATTTTCTTCAGGGTCTCGTCGTCGGAGGAACGAAGCGCGGTACCGCCTTTTCCGCCAAGCAGGGAGGAGAGCGCGTCGGTCCCTTCCTCGCCGCCCGCGGCGCCCGATAAAGCCTTTAGCAGCGCGTTGTCGCTCCCGAGCCCCAGCATGGAAAGGGCGGACGCCGTCGTCTTATCGGACTGCGCACCCTGCGCGGCCTTGCCCGAGGCGGCTTTGCCCGCCGGGGCCTTGGCTTGCGCATCTACCGATACCCCGGAGACGGTCGGCGGGGAGGGAGGCGTAACGCTCGGAACGTCAGAGTGAATTATGGTTGGGGGAAGAATCGGGTTTGGCGGCTGACGGGGGCCCTCGGCCGAACACGGATAACCGGCCAGCCCCGCCATCAAGGCGACGGCGACGATCGCCATCATCGCATAGGAAAGATTCGCCCGCTTCTTCATTCAGGCGGCCTACAAGTTGGAGAGGCTCTGCTCGACCTGATCGAGCCGGCTCTTGAGCATCGTAATGGTTTTCTCGAGACGGCGCTTTTCCTTCTCAAGCCGATCCTTGGGATCCTCGTCCTCAAGCTTCTTCGCGAGGTTGACCTTAACCGAGTCGGGGCTCCGGTGCGCGGTGAATTGGGCCTCCGCGGCCGCGCGGCGCTCGGGGGTCGGCTGCGCGGCGACGATCTTCATCGTGTCCCACCCAAGCGCGGTATTCACGTCGAGGGCGCTCACGCGCATCGCGGTCTTTGCCGACACGCGCGGTATGCAGAGCACGCGGTCCACGTAATCCTCGTAGCGAACGCCCGCGTTCTTGCAAAGGACCTGTGCCTTCGCGAGCAGCTTCCCGAGGTCGCTCATCAGCTTGCCGTTCGCGGCGAGGTATTTGGTTCGGATCTCGTCCGTCAGGGCCGAAAGCTCGTCGGACTTCTCCACCCCGATGCGATAGAGCCCCGCCTTCTCTGCCTTCTCCAAAAGGCCGTGAAACCGCGCCCAGAACGCGACCGAATGCGCGCGCGCGTTACGGAAGACGCCCTCCGCGACGCACTGAAGGTGGTGCGCGTACTCGTGAATTGCCGTATATACGAGCAGGTTATCGTCGTCGAAATTCTTATTATGGAGGAGGATCTCCCTCGACTCCGGCTTATACAGCCCATTAACCTTGCGGCTTTTCTTGCCGGTCATCGTGACCGTGAAGTCGATCTCGGTGTTCTCGAGCTTAAGAAGCAGCGCCTTTATCTGATCCTGATTCATTTCGTTCCTTCCAATAATCCTGAGTTCGCGAGGGCGATCGAGAGAGCGGCTGTCGCGGCCGTCTCCGTGCGGAGAATCCTCGGCCCCAGCGAGCATACCGCGAAACCGGCGTCGCGGAAAAGCGCGCGCTCCGAGGCGGACCACCCGCGCTCGCTGCCGATCGCGAGGAGAAGCGGCCGTTCGACCGATGGAGACCCCATGTCGAAGCGCGCAAGGCTCGAAACGGGCGACTCGACGTCTAAAAGCACGCGCGCGGAGAACGGGGCACCCTCGATCGCGCCGAGGGTTTCGCGCACCGACGCGTGCATCGAAAGCCCGGGGATAGCCGTCCCGCCGGCCTGGACACACCCGTCGACTATGCATTCGCGAACCGCGTCGGCCTCGGCGAGCGAGGACTCAAGATACGACTTCTCTCCGAGATCCGTCCCCGTCAAATAGATATGCTCGGTCCCAAGGCTCGCGACGTCGCGAAGGAGCCGTCTCAGCTGGATCGGCCGGGGAAAGCCGATAATCACGCGCGCGGGATGAAGCGGCCGCATTGGGCGCTCGGACGCGAACGAGAAAGCGACCCCGGAATCGTCCATGGAAGTGATCGTCGCGGTGCCTTCGGGCCCATTGGGCCTACCGGCGAAAAAGGAGTCGCCCACGCCCATCCTGAGAACCTTGCGTATGTGCTGGAATCGGGCGTCTCCCCGGGGGAAAAACGGCTCGCCGTCGAATAAAACGATGTTCATTACGAATGCGAGTATACCAAAGCGGTTTGACTTTTCATACGGTCGAGGGTACAGTTTATTGCATGAATCCAAACAGCCCAATCAAAGAATCGGCGCGGACCGTCGTAACGGGGGTCCTTGGCATACGCGAGGGCGAGCAGTTCCTCATCATCACCAATCCGGAAAGCGACGTCATGGAAATCTCGAAGGCCCTGTACGAGGCCGCGATCGAGATTGGGGCGGAAGCGACGATGGTCGTCCAGCCCGTCAAAACCCAGCTCGACTACGCCAACCGCGCGGCGCTCGCCGCCTTCGAGTCCGCCCCGGACGTCTGCGCCTCGATCTCCCACAACAAAATGGGCAAGGACCGCAAGGCGATCGCGGAGCCCTACGTCGGCGCGAACGGGCGAAAGATCGACCATATCTTCCACTATTACATGGACGAGAGGAAAACCCTCCGCGCCATATGGTCCCCAGGCATCACGGTGGACATGTTCACGCGTACGGCGGGCATCGACTACGCGCTCCTCCAGCGCCGCTGCGAATCGATCTGCAAGGCGCTCACCGGC
>DAOPXQ010000339.1:0-2540 GCA_035352395.1 Treponemataceae bacterium
GAGCAGAACTGCCGGTCAATCGAGAATGACGTGACGTATATGCTCGATTCTCTCCGTAACCGCATAGTTCCGGATAATGCCGGGACGGCGGTTGTTGACCTTTGCACCATGGTTCCTGGATACGTTAATGAGTTCAGACCCTTAGCCGCGAATCGCAGTGTCGC
The DNA here is from genome assembly GCA_035352395.1 of Treponemataceae bacterium. Lineage (GTDB taxonomy): Bacteria > Spirochaetota > Spirochaetia > Treponematales > Treponemataceae > Teretinema. The sequence continues at coordinate 165 of DAOPXQ010000339.1, forward strand.
GATTCGACTCGATTATCCGCAGGACATCCGGCTGTGCGCCTGTCTCGAGATTAGCGGTTTCGAGAAAGTCATTCAGAATCTCATGGAAAACGCGATACGCTACGCGAAGACCGCTATCGACGTGCGGGTATTCGCGGACGTCGATAAAAACGGACGGCGGATCGTTATAGCCGTATCCGACGACGGCGTTCCCATTCCATCCGCCAACGTCGCGCGCCTTTTTGAGCCGGGATGGAGAGATCCCAATTCACCAGGCTACGGGCTGGGGCTCGCCTACGTTCGGGAATATATGGAAAGTTCCGGAGGCACGGTATCGGTCAATAACGAAAACGGCAAGGAGGGAAAGACCTTCTCTCTTGCCGTTCCGCTTGTTGCCGAGCGAGCGGAATTCCACGCGGACGAAAAGCGTCCCTGTCTGCTCGTGGTGGAAGACAACGACGATCTTCGGACCTATCTTTCGGAGATTTTAGCGGATGAGTATAGCGTCATCGAAATCGCATCCTGGAGAGAGGTGTTCGAGCGGCTCAAGGGCAAGGTCCCTCCAGACATGATTTTGATGGATCGCATGCTTGGCGATCACGATGGCATCGAGATTCTTAAGGAGATTCAGAGGACCCTTGAATTGCAAAGCCTCCCGCTCGTTTTCCTTTCAGGATTGGCCGGATCGAATCATCGCATTGAGGCGCTTGAGCTCGGCGCCGCGGACTACCTCGCGAAACCCTTTGATATTGAGGAGCTCCGCATCAGGCTCCGGACGATACTTCGGCGCGATCAAGTAGTGATACAGGCGTTCAAGGAACGCGTCATGAACCTTGGCAATACCCCGAGGGAGCACCGGGTCGGCAGCCTCGTTCGCCTTATGCCGAACCCGAACGAGAGGGAGTCGTTTTATCGTCTCAAGGGCCTGACTCCGCGCGAGATTGAAGTAGCCGAGGAGATCATCCTGAAGAGCTCGGTGACTAATAAGGAAATCGCGCATAATCTCGAGATGTCCGAACAGACGGTAAAAAATCACCTTGGCAAGATATTCGAGAAGACGCATATCGAGCGGCGCGAGGAAATCAAGGCTGCCATACTTGATGAAACGCGGAAAGGCGATAAACTGGAGGGATGATGAAACGAATCATTTTCGTCGTGGCGTTCGCTCTGTGCCTGGCGGACGGCTTGTTCGCCCAGGATGATGCGGCATCGCGATCCGGTGAGTGGGCGTCGGACCTCGATTCGCTTTTCGCCGAATTCGACGCGACTCTCCGCGAGTCCGGTTTTTCCATCGCAGATTTCGTCGAGCTCGTCGCGGCGGACGCGCGAACGTACGCGGACCATCAAGCGCTTCGGCGGCAGATTCAGTCCCGACTGGTCTCGTACGCGTCTACAGCTGCTGAGTCCGGAACCCCGCCGGTGCGGCGAAAAACCAGCGACTCTATCCGCCCGCGCGGCGGCGAACCGTTGATAAGCATTTCCGATGCGCCGCCCGGTATCACCGTCTCGCTTTTCTTTCCGCCGACAGAGGATCGCGTCACAATGGAGTGGAACCCTTGAAGCGTTTGTGAACTGGTGGATGATGTTTTTGTAAAAAAGTGCTTGTGAAAACATGTCTATTTGCTATACTGATATGCAGAAAAAGGATAATAAAAAAATATACTATGCTTATAGATATATTTCCTTGTCTTTTTTTTCCAGTTGTTGAACATTCACGCAAAACGTACTGTTTCGGCACGTCCTGGTACTATTCAGTACTATGGGTACTATTTGTAGGTGATTGTGGTTTCGCGCATACGGAGCATAAGATTGGGTTAAGAACTGTCGCTGATTGTTCTTATGAAACCTGTGTTTCATGATGCTTTAAAACGATCATGGTCAAGGATGGTTATGGCATGAAAAAGATGTTTGGGGTTGCCTTTTTTCTGTTGGTTGCGACGCTGTCGTTTGCCGGGAATTATGCCCTTGTAGTCGGGAATGATTCTTACCCAAATACCCCCCTACAGAGTCCCGTGAACGACGCAAAAGAAATGTATAAGAAATTGAACTCGTTGGGTTTTTCCTCGACGTTGGCAATCAATCTCGATAAAAAGAATACAGACGAGTGTATACTGCGGTTTTTCGCGTCCGTAGGTGCGGATGATACTGTCTTGCTCTATTACGCTGGGTACGCCGGTGAAGTTCTAGGCATGAACTATCTTTTACCTGTTGATTTTGGGGCTAATTCCGGGAACAACGATATAGAGGCGTCCGCCATCAATTTGAACTCGGTTATCGATAGCCTTCGGAAGTCCCGCCGCTTTATCGTGATACTGGACGCGGCCGTTGAAAGCCCCTTTAAGACCGCGGATGTGGCGATGCATGGCGTAAACGTAATTGAAATGCCGAAAGACGGCG
>DAOPXQ010000340.1:0-2539 GCA_035352395.1 Treponemataceae bacterium
GCGCCGGTTACCGAGACTGTTGGGGTCGCGTTGCCGATCATCTCATAGGTGACTCCGCCCAGGTCTATGCTCTTCGTATCCTGTACGGAGACGCTTCCGGTCGGCTTCGCGGTATCTTTATATACCGACGAAAGCGTCGCGATGGCTGACTCGTTCTCAAGGTCGTCCTTAAACCGAACGTACACGGGGACAAGGCCATCGGCCACGCTGCTCGGGATTTCAAGGTTAAGCGTTTCGCTCGTCGGCTTATATTCGCTCCATGTCTTAGACTCACCCAGGCGGAACGACCAATACACCGTATCCGACCAGGTTCTGCCCTGCTCGGTCGGCGTCGCCATATACCCAAAGTCGACGATCTGTTTACCCGTATCGTTGAAAACGATGCGGGTATTGTTTTCGCCGTTAAAGAAGCCGCCGGCCGTCTTTCCTCCCGGGGTAATTCTCGCCGCGTTCGAAGCAGCGTCAGGCGCGCTCGTGTCCCGAATAACGACGTACTTGGAGGCTCCATCGTCGGGAGTCCAGTTGCCGTTCGCATCCTGCACCATGATTTCAAGCACATAGATACCGTCGGAAGTTTTTTGTAGCTTATAGGGAAATACGAAAGTCTCGGCCAAAGGCGAGTTTTCTTCGAATCCGCTAGACCACGCGAGTTTACCCTCGGACACGGCATTTCCCGAAGGATCATGGGTCCGGGTCTCATAGAGCCTGATCGTGCTAACCGCCGCGCCGCCGGTCGAGGCGTCGGAAGCGGTAACCGCGAGATAGATCGAACCGGAGCCAACGCGATGCGTCGCGTTGTTCAGGGATATGAAGCTCGAGGCGGCGGAATCCAGACCGCCGGTTATTATGCTGATTACCGGCGGCTGACTGTCCATTTTGTCGCTAAGAGTATATTCAAGGATATAATCGCTCGGCATGGTATAGAGGCCGTCAGAGATCGCCTTGCTGATGGTTATGTACATATCCGTAAAAGGCGGAAGATATCCCTTGTCCTTGTTCGGGGTGATCGTCAACATCTTCCCGTCTTCGCTCAGAACCGGCGGTTTAAAATACTCGGTTTTTGATACATAGTCCTGAAGTCCCGGATCGCCGTTAAGGCCCATGATCGTTATGTTCTTAAAATTACCGTCTGTATCGACAAACGTGTCATCAGAATATTTAAAGGACGCCACATCTATCGGTTTCGTGAAATAGATTTTTATCGAAGTATTCCGCACGGGAGTATCGCCGTTGCGCGGACGCGTAGTCTTAACCATTGGTCTCGTAGTGGTATACGGCTGTATGAGTATATCATCGCGCTGAACTAAGATTGTCGCGGTGGTCTCATATTCTTTTTCTTTTGCGAATGTTACCACGCCCGTAAGGGGGGTCATATCGTCTCGGTCAAACGCTCCCCACTTATCCAAACCATAGTTATCCGATGCCGAGTAAATGATCGCAAAAGGAATACCGATCTTCTGGGTCGTGTACCCATTGGGGGACGTTACGCCGGTGTTGTTTCCCGCCTGAATGCGAAGGGTAACCTGCGGCGCGTTCGCGACGGTAACGTCATCCTTGAGGCGCGATTTGAAGTCCGACTCGTTGCTCATGAAGTTGCTGCATCCGCCGAGGATCGCTAGCGTAAAGGCAAGTGCCGCAAAAAGCGCTTTTACATTAGTCTTTACCGTATTCATGAGTTCTTCCCTCTCTTCTTTTCGTCTTTTCCCCGTCTCGTCGCGGCGTACAGCGCGGCGAAAGCACCGGCGATTCCCGCGATCACAAACCACCAAACGGATGAGGCAACTTTCGTATTCTCGACCATCGATTTTTCGGTCTCATCGGACTGTTTAGCGTCGTTACCCCCGACGTCGCGCGCCTTATCGGAACGAGCCGGTTCTGCGCGCTTATTTTTCTGGGCCAACGGTTGCGTTCGCGATTTGCTTTCCGTCGCTATTTCGCTCGCGGGTATGGTATCAGGTATTTGTTTTTCGCGGACTATCGTTTCGCTTTCGGCGATCGCCACCGCCTCTGAAAGGTCATCCGCCTTATTGAGATCAATCCGGGCTCGCGGTTCCTCTTGCTTGACCTGCCGCGGCGCCTGAGCGACGGGTTTTCTCGTTTCAACGGTTCCAACGTCGGGATTGCTCTCAATGAAGGTCTTTGGCCTTGAGCCAAGCGATAAAGTAAATTCGGCAACGGCCTTATTGAATTCCTCGTCAACCGCAATTTGCATCTCGCGTTGTTCTTCGGATTCATTTACCTTCGAGAGACCGACCGTTTGTCCCCGATGTGCAGCATCATTTTTCTTCGCTGGATCGGGAAGTTTTGGCCGCTCGGCGTTCTTGATCGGAGGGAGACTCGTCTTCTTTTTCGCGACTCCAGATGTGTCCCCGGAATCCGAGAGAGAGATCATGGCGACTAATCCCTCTGCATCGTTGGACGACTGCCGCTCGCGAGGGTTTATCGATTCATTTGCCGGTTCAGCACTCGCGACGGGCGCAACGCCCACAGCGGAGACATCGCTCACTGCGGGATCTGTTCTCGCGGCGAGTTCAATACT
>DAOPXQ010000341.1:0-2522 GCA_035352395.1 Treponemataceae bacterium
CGGTTCAGGCGCCCTCGACCTGCGTTTTCATTCTCCTTCGAATATGATTCCCCAAATCATCGCGGTGCAGTCCGACGGCAAAATTCTCGTCGGAGGAATGTATGTATCGGCCGATGGGACCAGTGGTGCAAACGGAAGCCATCTTGCCCGTTTGTCGAGCGACGGAAGCCTGGATACTTCATTCAATCCGGGAACCGGCCTGGATGACGAAGCGCATCAAAAGTATGGTCCCGAATGCATGCTCGTTCAGGCCGACGACTCGATTATGATAGGCGGTTATTTTACGACGGTGAACGGCGTAAGGAGAAATCGCGTCGCGCGCCTTAACCCCGACGGCAGCCTCGACGAGACTTTCGATCCCGGCGATGGTGCCGGCAACGGCATCGTAGAGGCGATCTGCCCGGTCTCCGACGGATATCTCGTGGCGGGGTACTTCTCTCGGTTCGGGAATCTGAATCGGGGACGAATCGTGAAAGTGTCGAAAAACGGTGCGACCGACGCCGCTTGGCATGCCTCGGGAAGCGGCGCAGACGACGCGATCCTGAGCATCACGGCGCTCCCCGGCGGGCAATTCATGATCGTCGGCGATTTCACCTCTTACGACGGCGTCGCGAGGAATCATATCGCCCGGATTAACTCGGACGGTACGCTCGACACGGCGTTCAATCCCGCTTCCTCATTCGATTTAACGAATACATCGACCCACTCTGTCGATATTCGCTCCGTCTCGATGGATTCATCCGGACGCGTTTACATTGGCGGCGGTTTTCCGAATTACGCCATTCGATGTAACGCCGACGGCAGCCTTGATTCGACTTTTCCCGCGGGAGCAGGCTTCAATGGTATCGTTACCGCCATTGTGCCTCAGGACGACGGAAAAATTCTGGTCGCCGGATATTTTTCGACCGTTAACGGATCCGATCATCCCGTATTCGTTCGGTTAAATTCGGACGGATCCGTAGATTCGGGATTTAACAAGGTTACGAACCTGAATGGAACGGCGCTGACCTTCCCGTCGTCCATCATGTTCGCAGTTCAAAATAACGGCATGATCGTCAGCTGCGCGAATACCGGGGTAATCAGGATTTATCCGTGATGATAATTATTAGGTAAAAACGGCTATGTAGGGGAACCGTCTCCGCTCGGCGGCGGCGCGTTTGACGCGTCGCGGCAAGTTCAGGCCACGCGGGTCCCCCTGTCTTCGAAAAATCTTGCCCTTAAAAAAAAGATTTTTACGGGCAAGGTTTTTCTCCGCCACCCCCAGGTCTTCAAACATCGAGTATACTTACTGCCAGGGGGATTCGGCATGGACGGATATAAGAACGCTTCCTTAACGGCGGATGAACGGACCCGCGACTTGATGCAGCGAATGACGATCGAGGAAAAGGTCGCTCAGCTGAGCGGCATATGGGTATACGAGGTTTTGGCGGGCAGCGACTTCGACGCCGCGAAGGCGAGCGAACGGATCGCGCGCGGCATCGGGCAGATAACGCGGCTTGGCGGCGCGAGCAACTTCGTGCCGGCCGTCGCGGCCGCGCGCGCCAACGAGATTCAGCGCTTTCTCGTCGAGCGGACCCGGCTCGGGATACCCGCGCTCATCCACGAGGAGGCGTGCTCCGGCTACCTCACGCGCGGAGCGGACGTCTTCCCCCAAACCATCGGTATCGGCGCCACCTTCGACGAAGGCATCGCGCGCGAGATGGGCGCGATAATCCGCGAGCAGATGCGCGCGCTCGGCGCCCGCCAGGCGCTCGCCCCGCTCCTCGACATAACGCGCGACCCCCGTTGGGGCCGTACGGAGGAAACCTTTGGCGAGGACCGCTACCTTACATCGCGCATGGGTGTGGCGTACATCGACGGGCTTCAGGGCGAAACGCTCTCCGAGGGTATCCTCGCCACGGGCAAGCATTTCGTCGGCTACGGCATGACAGAGGGCGGCATGAACTGGTCGCCCGCGCATATCCCCGAGCGCGAGATGCGCGAAGTCTTCCTGTATCCCTTCGAGGCCGCCGTCCGCGACGCGAACCTCCGGTCTATCATGCCCGGGTATCACGAACTGGACGGCATCCCGTGCCACACGAATGAATGGCTTCTCGACACCGTACTCCGCAAGGAATGGGGCTTCGACGGGCTTGTCGTCAGTGACTATTTCGCGATCAACATGATCCACGACTACCATAAAACCACCGGCGGAAAGCATTACGCCGCGCGCATGGCGCTCAAGGCCGGCGTGGACGTCGAGCTTCCCTCGACCGACGTGTACGGCGCCCCGCTCGTGGAGGCGGTAAATAAGGGCATCGTTCCCGTGGGGCTCGTCGACGCGTGCGTCGAGCGCATCCTGTCGCTCAAGTTCAGCCTTGGCCTCTTTGACCGCCCATACGTGGACGAGGCCTCCGCGCCCGCGCACTTTCAGACTTCCGCACAGCGCGCGTTCTCGCTCAAGGCCGCGGAGAAGTCGATCGTCCTTCTCAAGAACGACGGCATCCTTCCGCTATCCCGCTCGATCAAGCGTGTCGCGGTGA
>DAOPXQ010000342.1:0-2521 GCA_035352395.1 Treponemataceae bacterium
CTCCGAGAGAAACGCCGGTAATGAGCGCGGCGTTATGCACACTCACGAAATCGTCGGTCCACTCCGGGGTCTTTATCTGCCAATCCGGTTTCGCGATCGTGCCGGTGAATTCGTTCTTAAGCAGTATTCCCGTATAGTTCCAGGTTATCGCGAAGGGCTTTAAGAGTTCGTCGTGGATAAGCGGCGCGAATTTGATCGCGTCCGTTGTCTTCAGATCGAATATGCTCGCCTTATAATCGCTGGTGAATACCTCTTCGCGCTGCGTTGTCGTGGCGTAGGAAGTGCCGGAGAGCAGCGGGTGATCCTGTTTCGTACCGGTAAAATTGAGCGCCGTCGTGAGCGAAAACAGGTTGCTGTCGTATGAAAAGGATCCGTTCAGGGCCGCGATTCCCTTGATTTGATAGTATACCGACGAAAACTGATTCCACTTAATGTCGGATGGCTTCACCCATAGGCTCGTATCGTAGCGCATTTCCTGCACGTACGTTGGCTGAAGCGACCACGTGAGCGAATACGCGATCTTCTTCGAGTTTACGCTGGTTGTCTGAGCGCCGATGCCCGAGGCGGGAATCGGCGGGGTCGTCGCGGATATACTCTTGTCATCCTTAGCGTTATCGTCCTTTTTTGAAACCTCTTCCTTAACCGGCGCAAAGGGATTTGTAAGCGACCCTAGGTCGGGTTTTTTCTTGGAATCCGAGGCGGTGGCTTGAGTCCTATCCGAGGTTAAAATCGTACCGCCGAGCGAGACCCTGATCTCGGGCTTGAGTATTTCCGGGTAGAAGAAATAATTATCGGGCGCATAGGCCGCTTCGTCTCCCGTATAGGACGTGTTTTGTTTCGAGTTGAACGTCATCGACGCGGAAAGCCCTGAAACCGACAACGACGTTATCCAGGGTTTGGCGAAGGAAACGTCGGGAGTGAAGGATCCGTTGGCGGTCCATGAGTAGGATGTCTCCGCGGTAACCGTGTCCTCCTCGGTTTTCCCCGACTTCGTGAGGGTATCGAACCAGTTCAGGTCCTCCGATCTATCGAGAAAATCCGTCTTGAACATCTTGTCGGATACGAAGGGCATCGTCAACGTAAACTGCAGAGGAGCCTTGTCTATCTGTACCGAGAAATTAAACCTGTAGCGGAACGGGACCGATATGCCAAAGAAAGAGCTGGAATTCCAGTTTTCCTTTCCGGTTGCGTCGAACGTCGTGTAAAAAGACCCGGATGAAAGTTGGTATACCGTTTTGGAAAAACCGAGGTAAGCGCTGCCCGAAAACGACTTTATCAAGCCGCTAGAGGTATAATTCCCGTCGATGCCCGTCATATAACCTAGATTGGAGTATGCGTCTCCGAGAACCTTAAGGTAATTTCCCGAAACGTCCTGCGCGTCCTCTTCCAGGTTCATCAAGAAAAGGCCATTGCCTTCCTGTTTTTTCAGCGTGGAATTCTGTAGGAAATTGCTGAAGGTTTTCTTGTCTTTATCCTTGGAGCTCGACGACGAGGATGAACTTGAGACCAACGGTTTCCGTCCAAGCAGGTACGTCGATGTCTGGAGAAAATTGCCTTCCCTGGACCTAAAGCCGAAAACCGGATGAAAAATCATCTCGTCCGACGGATAGTAGAAAAATGGCAAATAAAAGACCGGTAAGGGGCCAATGTAAAAAACGCCGTTTAGTAACGCAATCTCGTTTCCCGGAAGCATCCAGATGCGGGACGCATTGATGGACCAATGGGGCTCTTCGGCGTTGCATGTCGTTAGGATTCCGTTTTTAAAGGCCATCGTCGACCCGGAATTCCTTCCTGAGACCTCCGCGTGAATGACGTAAGGGTCGCTCTTCTTGTCGCCCGTGTCCTGAGTCACGATTCCGTCGAGAAAAACGCCTTCTTGCTTTTCTATGTTGAAGAGAAGCGCGTTGCCCCTGAATTCCTGGGTACCGCTTTTACCCGACGTATGCTTGTAGGTGACGTTTCCGCGGGCCTCAAGCGTGTCTTGGGTTTTATCGTAGATAATCTCGTCAGCGCCGATGGCGGATACCGAGCCCCCGTCCGTGACGGAAATGAGCACGTCACCCCGAAAGACAATAACCTCGGTTGCAGTTTCTTTGTCGCTTTCTTTATCGGTTTTTGGCGCATCCTGACCGTCCGAGGGGACTTCCTTGCCCTTTATGTATTCGCTCGTCCGCGCCGACTCGATCTTAACGACCCTCTCGGCGTACGTGAATGAGAACGCGAGGAATATGGCGAAGAAAGCAAGGAGCCTTCGACTCATCTGTGACGATCCAGCATTTCCTTGACGTAGTATCCCGTATACGATTCCTTGCACTTAGCGATCTCTTCCGGCGTGCCTTGCGCGACGATCGTTCCGCCCCTCGTTCCGCCCTCGGGACCGAGGTCGATGAGCTTATCGGCCTGCAAAATGACGTCGAGGTTGTGCTCGATCATCACGACGGTATTACCCTGCTCCACGAGGCGATTGATCACCTCCATGAGCTGCTTGACGTCGGCGAAATGGAGGCCGGTCGTCGGCTCG
>DAOPXQ010000343.1:0-2494 GCA_035352395.1 Treponemataceae bacterium
TGCGATTTCCGTCGAGGACCTTGCCCTCGGGGGTCGCGAGAAAGAGCCAAGCCCACGCGAGCGAGCTGACTAGGGCCGCCAATAAAACGCGAAATCGCAGTTTGAGCGTGCCCGGGAACGCGACGACGAGCAGGGGTACGAGCATAAAACCCGAAGCGGCGACAAGCGCCCCGGTAAACCCCTGATCGGGCATGGAACCCTTCAGAAGAAAAGCGACCAGGGACGACGCGACCCCGGCTATAAACGAAAACAGGGTAGTAAAAACGAAACTGCCCTTGCCGTACGAGTAATAAACGACAAAGAGCGGCACGGCGAAAAACATCGAGAGGACCGGAATCCACTGCATCGCCGAGACCGTGACGAGCGCGGCGAGACAGCAGAACGGCAAAGACCCGTGGGCCTTTGCCGTATCTCCGGTATTGGGAATCAGATCCACGTTACCGTCAGCTTACTACGTACGGGAGAAGAGCGAGGGCGCGGGCGCGCTTGATCTCGAGCGCGAGCCGGCGCTGATGCTTCGCGCAGGTACCGGTAATGCGGCGGGGAAGGATCTTACCGCGCTCGGTGGTGTAGCGGCGGAGCCCATCGGCGTCCTTATAGTCGATCTTGGTCTTCTGGGTGCAGAAGCGGCAGACCTTCTTGCGGAAGAACATCTTGCCCTTGCCGCGACCCTGACCGCGATCGTCGCCGTCGCGCATCGCGTCCTGCATCTGCATATCGCCTTCCATATCTTTCATCTTTTCGTCAGACATACTTACGTCTCCTTGAAACTACGTTTGTTCAATTCCTTAAAAAGGAATATCGTCGGGAAAATCCGGGGGAACGGAGTCTTCCATGTCGGAAGACGGCCGCGATACCGCGTCCTGGCGCTTTTGGTAGGGTGCCGCCTGAGCCGGTTTTCCGGAAGAGGCGTAACCGCCGCCGGAACCGCCCTGAGCGCCGCCTTGACCGCCAAGCAACTGTACGTTATTGGCGACGATCTCGACCTTACTTTGCGTCTGACCGTCTTTTTCCCACCGATTCTGGTGCAGCTCGCCGTCGACGGCAACCTGCTTTCCCTTTACCAGGTATTGATTGAGCGATTCTCCCTGACGTCCCCAAAGGACGATGTCGAAGAAACTCGCTTCCTCAATCCATTCCTCGCCTTGTTTACGGCGCTTGTTGACCGCAATGGCGAATTTGCAGACGGCCATACCGCCGGACGTGTACTTAAGTTCCGCGTCCCGGGTGAGCCGACCTATCAGTATTACGTGATTTACGTCCGCCATCTAAAGTCTCCTTGCCGTATCGTTATTCGTCCGCGCGGACGAAAAGGAAGGTCAAGAGGTTCTCGTTCAGCTTGAACTGGCGATCCATCTCGACGATCTTCGCGGGCTCGGCGTTGATGTTGAACAGAACGTAGCGGCCGCGGGTTTTCTTGTTGATTTCGTAGGTAAGGTCGCGATCGCCGTAGGGCTCTTCGCTCGCGATCTGCGCGCCGAAATCGGCGAGCACTTTGCGCACGGCTTCGACGCCGGGCTTGAACTGGTCTTCCTCGAGCGGGAATACGACCATAAGTTCATACTTTCTCATGTTTCCTCCAATGGACACATTTCTGGGCCCGCAACCGGCGCTTTTTAAGGCTAGGGTCGGCGGGCGGGAGTTTGGTTTTCCGGACGATGCCGGAACTCTAAAATTACCAGTTTCGCATCCTTTGGTCAAGACGGAATGTCTCCCTGCCGATACTATACGTAAGGATTGGGAGAGCTTTACATGCTGCAGAAAATCGTATTCCAGGACAATATATATCATTTGTGCCGTTCGATAGACCTTGTCGCCGAGGGACTGCTCCTGGACCTTTCAAGGGATTACTTCCTCGATAAAATGATCGACGACATCCTCTTCTTCGACGTTTCGATCCAGAAACTCTACGCGCACCTGCGGGAAAACAGGCTTATGTCCGGTTTCACCGAATCCCTGAATGCCCTCCATTCCTGTCAAGCACGATACATCAACCTGATTGACTCGATACTCGCCGGAAAGACGGGTATCAAGGCCGAATTCGCGACGATGCTCCCGAAGATCCAAAGCATACGCAACGCTCAGTCGGTCCTACGAGGGGAATTGGCGGGAACCATCCAAAAAAGCGATAAAAACGCCGATTCCAGGGATATTGTGTCCAGTAACGAGTTGAGCGAGCTTCTCAATTTTTGATATACTAATCTCAGTATGCATTCCTACGACTGTGTCATTGTCGGTTCCGGCCCCGCTGGCCTAGGGGCCGCGTTCGAGATTCTCTACCGAAAGCCCGACGCGAAGATTCTCTTGCTCGAGCGCGAGCAAGTGTCCTCCGGCGGTCTCCGCAACGACTGCAAGATGAACTTTACCTACCCAATCGGGTTCCCCGTCGAGTATTGGGAGCGAAAGCTAGCCGAGCATTACCTGGAGCGGGTCGAGGCCTTCCTCTCGCCCGAGATCCTCCCGCAAAAAAACCTTGCGACCTACCAACGTCGCG
>DAOPXQ010000344.1:0-2491 GCA_035352395.1 Treponemataceae bacterium
AGTCGAGCTCGTAGTCCTCCATCGCGATGTAGAGCATCTCCTCGATGGCGGGCTTCAGGCGGTGGATCTCGTCGATAAAAAAAACGGTACGTTCCGTCACCGTCGTAAGAATGCCGGCGAGGTCCTTGGGCTTGTCGAGCGCGGGCGCGCTCGTCACCTTGAAATCCACGCCGAGCTCGTTCGCCGTTATCTGCGCGAGCGTTGTCTTGCCGAGCCCGGGGGGCCCTATGAGAAACAGGTGGTCGAGGCTTTCGCCGCGCTCTCGCGCCGCCTCGATGAACACCGAGAGGTTTTGCTTGATCGGTTCCTGTCCCTGAAAGTCGGCCAGGAGACGCGGTCTGAGCGCGCGGTCCTGCACGTCGTCCGACGATTCCTCGGGGCGGACAATGCCCCTATCGAGGTCGCTCATGAACTAAGACCCACGATGGCGCGGTGAAAGAGTTCTTTTTCGAAGCTCGCGGACGAGCGGGCGGTTCCAGAGGCAATGAGCTCGGAGGCGATTTCCTCCACCCGTTCCGTAGCGAGCTTGCGGTCGAAGCCCATCCCGACGAGCGCGACGACGATATCCTCGAACTCGGATTTCTTCCCGCCTTTTTCCTTCGTCTCCGTGGCGTAGGTCAGCTTTCCCTTAAGGGCGAGGATCATCTTCTGCGCGGTCTTGGTGCCGATGCCCGGCGCCGACTGAAGACGCGCGAGGTCGCCGCCGTCGAGCGCAGCCTCGAGATCGGAGGATGGAATGCTGGAGAGTATCTTAATCGCCTGCTTGGGACCGATTCCCTCGACCTTCATCAAGTCGAGAAAAAGGTCGCGGTCGCGCGCGGAGGCAAAGCCGAAAAGCCGCATTTGGTCTTCCCGGTGATAGAGCCACGTGTACACTCGCGCCTTGTCGCCGATATGCCCGAAAGAGTCGAGGCTCAGCGCGGGAACGGCGATCTCCCACTCGATCCCCGAATTTTCAAGGCAGAGCGAGGCTGGCTGTTTGGCGGTTATGATACCGGAAATGCTATTGAACATAGCGTTATTATCCCCGTTTCAGGCCTGATTGACAAGCGCCGCGCTTATTTCGGCGTGGCAGCGCGGCAGAGCCGCGCGATATCGGCGGTGTTAATTCTGGTGATGGCGGCCGCAAGGGCGTCGGCCGCGTGATCGGGTTTGGGGATGGCGGTAAGCCCGAGAAGAAGCCGAACGGATTCCTGCACTTGGGCCTTTTCCGCGCGCGCGACTCCCACGACCGCCTGCTTGATCCCGTGAGGGGTATACTCGCCAAGGGGGATGCCCGCAAGCGCAAGCGCAAGCGTCACGACCCCGCGGGCCTCGGCGACCGCTATCGCGCTCGAGACGTTTTTCCCGAAGTAGAGGGTTTCCATACCGGCCTCGGAGGGACAAAAGCGGTCAAGGACCTCGTTGATCCCGGCAAAAATCTCCACGAGCCTCGTTTGCCTCGGGGTCTTCGCGTCGGTGGACACGACGCCGTGCGCGAGATACTTCATGCGGCAACCATTCGATTCGATAACGCCCCACCCCGTCGACGCGAGCCCCGGGTCTATCCCGATCACTATTCTTGCCTGCTCAGACTGTTTCATTCGTACGGCATAATAGCCCGAAAGAAGCGCTTTGGTATAGAAGGGATTGACTTTCGTAACCCATGGGGTTACACTAGAAAATGTGATCAAGAGTTTCAAACATAAAGGGATTGAGGAATTTTTCCACAGCGGAAGCAAAAAAGGGATAATACCTGATCATGCTGGAAAGCTAGCCCGTATTCTTGATCGTCTGGACGCTTCAATCGAACCCGAGGATATGAATCTTCCTGGTTATAGATTGCACCAATTAATCGGTAAAGATAAAGATAGATGGTCAGTAACCGTGAACGGTAATTGGCGTATTACGTTTGAGTTTATCGATCAAGACGCAATACTGGTTAACTATGAAGATTATCACTAGGAGGTGGAACTTATGAACGGACGTAAACCGACTCATCCAGGTGAAGTTCTGTACGAAGACGTAATAAAAGAACTCGATATTTCCATTACCGAAGCCGCAAAACATCTAGGCGTATCCAGAAAAACGCTATCTGAACTAGTAAACGGTAAAAGCAGTTTAACGCCTGAAATGGCTGTCCGGATAGCGAAATCGACGAATACTACCCCTGAAAGCTGGATAAACATGCAGATCAAATTGGATCTTTGGAAAGTAATGCAAAACGAAACGATTAATACGACACCATTCAAAAACCGCGTAGCCTAAAAAAAAACCCGGCGGGCAACTGGTGCCAACCGGGTCTTGCTCTCGAAAGTGGCGCGTCACAAAACGCGCCAATCGATTACTCTTCCTCGAATCCCTCGGGGATATCGATGTTGGAGTAGACGTTCTGAACGTCGTCGTTTTCCTCAAGCTTGTCGATGAGCTTGAGCGCCTTGCGGGTGGTATCGACGTCGAGGGTGGAATAGGTATCGGGAACCATCGAGACAGAGGCCGAGAGGGATTCATA
>DAOPXQ010000345.1:0-2481 GCA_035352395.1 Treponemataceae bacterium
AGCTTCCAATGACCTTTTTCAACTACCAAATTGCGAACTTGATTCTACACTATCCCTTTGGACCAGTCCGCACAATCATTAAAATGCTCTAGGCGGTCAAGGATAGTTTGCGATGGACTGGCGTAGGCTTGGTAACGGGTTAGAGAATTGCGGACTATGGTCTGGATTATCCCTTCCCGATGGGGAATGTAGGTTCCCATATATATACATACGCAGAAAAACGATCATTTACTGGCAATTTGGAAGAAAAAAGCGGAAAATGTGGACTGACGCCACCTAACAAACGGTTTGAGCGGACTCGCGGGACAAGCCCGCTCGCAGGTTAACCGAATGTTAGAAGGACGCTGCGCGCGCAAGAAAAGGAGCAGATATTAAAATTGCTTTGCATTTTCTTATCCTTTAGTTTATGATCTAGTTTCAGAAACTTTCAATTTATGCTAAAATAGATATTACATATCCCGTCATTATTTCATCATACCCCTTCACCGTCAACTCAATTTTTTCGTTGAAGGAATATTCCGGACTGACAGCTTCTAGCGTGGGGGATGTCACGAGAATTCCACCTACAGGAGCGTTGCTTTCCATACGGGATGCGAGATTGACTGCAGCGCCAATAACAGTATATTCAATACGCGTACGCGTTCCGAGATTACCGACTATAACTGGTCCAGTATTGATTCCGATTCGTATTTGAAGATCAATACCAACAAGCGGCTTCCATTTAGCATTCAACTCGCGTACCTTGCGCTGCATTTCAATAGCTGTTCTCACAGCTCTCGCGGCATGATCCGGCTGTTCGAACGGATCGCCGAAAAAGGCGAGGATTCCATCACCCATAAATTTATCTACGTTTCCCGCGTTTGCATGGATAATCAATGACGGCTTCAGGGATCGGCACCGGAGCCGGAGCCTTGAGCTCGGGCAGAGCCTGTTCGGGAACCGAGCTTCCGCTGTTCCTGATTTTCGTTTCCAGATCAGGAACCGTCACGTCCGATCCGCCCGGCTGCGATTCCGCAACCGCTGAAGCGCAAGAGATCAGGACTGACGCGATCAATAAAAGCGCCCGATTGCATATCGATAAGTTCATAGTGTCATTGCTCCATGAGAACGCGAGCCCGTTTCGTCCACACGGACTCGGGCCAGGTCGTGGAAAGAGTCTCCTGCGTTTTCGCGGCATCGGCGCGAAGGCCCGCCTGCAGGAAACAGTCAACGGCGCCGTACAGCGCCTCGGCTGAACGTTCTCCGTCCATCGAGGCATACCATTTTCCCGCCGCAAGCAGCGTGCGGGACGCCGTCCGGTAATCGCCGTCATTCCGGCACATCGAGCCGTAGAGGCCCAAGGCAGATGCGAACACGCTCCGTTCGGCAGGATCGGCCTGATCCGGCTGCTGCGGGGCTTTCAGGGAAATTTCCTTCAGGATGTTTTTTGCCTCGGCGCGCGTGCCGTAATCCGACATATATTGTTTCGCGAGCGCAAGTCCGGCGGCGCGGCCATCGGGCGTTTTCGCCCTGCCGGACTTTTCCCAGTCTGCGGCCAACGCCGCGGTGCCGGAGGCTCCGCCTTTTTTCAGGACGGCAAGTTCAGCGATAGTCCGGTCGATTCCGTCGGCCTTCGCTTCGGAAGGATAGCGGTCGCGATACTTTTCGGCGGCGGCGATGGCGCCGTCATATTCGCCCTTGCTCCGATACGCGTCGACGAGATCCGAAAGGGTTCTCGGGGCGGAGGGGCTTGAGGGGTATTTTTTCACGAGATCTTCCCACCACAGGATCGCGAGATCGTCCGATCCGTTCCGGGACAAGGCCTCTCCACCGCAGCGAAGCGATGCCTCGAGAAACTTCCCTTGCGGGTATTTTTGGCGATACTGCGTAAACAGTTCCGCGGTGCGCGCCCAGTCTTTCCCGAGCCAGCGCATCTCCGCGGCCCGATAGAGCGATTCTTCCGAAAGAGCGTCGTTCGGAAATCTTGAGATGAGGGAAAGCCAGCGCTTTTCAGCCTCGTCCTGTTTCTTGAGGCGCACCGAAATTTCCGCGAGCGTGAAAAGCGCGCGGGGAGCCGAGGGCGTAAGACCCTTCGTCGCGGTGCCGTCCGCGATTCCCGAAAGCAGGGATTCGGCGTCGGCGTATTTTTTCCGGTCAAAAAGTATTGATGCAACGAGAAGGCTCGACGATGCGCGGTCCGTCTCCGACGAAGCAAGCTTCACGGCGCTTTCGGCGAATGGCAGGGCGTCCTGACCGGACTGCAGTGACGCAAGAGAAGCCGCGGTTGCGGCCTGCCATGCGCGCTCATGAGCGGGCCAGGCGTCGAGATACGACGAAAAAGCGACGACCGCGTCTTTCCATTTGCCGAGCCGGTACAGGGCCCAGCCCCGGTAATAGCGGCTCCAGGGCGCGAGGTCAGGATAGTTTTTTTCGTCAGACGGGGAAAAAAGAAGATGAAATGATACATACTGAATTGTGTATGACTATCTAATTTTCCTAAGT
>DAOPXQ010000346.1:0-2474 GCA_035352395.1 Treponemataceae bacterium
CTCGCTAAACGCGTCGATCGAGGCGGCTCGCGCGGGGGAATACGGGAAAGGCTTCGCGGTGGTCGCGTCCGAGGTCGGAAAGCTCGCGGAACGAAGCTCGCGCGAAGCGTCGGAGATCAACGTTCTTTCGGTACAGAGCCTCAAGATCGCCGAGGAAGCAGGCAAGACTATCACGGATATGGTACCCGAAATCGGCCACACGGCGGATCTCGTGCAGGAAATCAGCGCCGCCAGCCATGAGCAGGACTCAGGGGCAAAGCAGATCAATTCCGCCATCATGCAACTGGATACGATCGTGCAGCAAAACGCGTCGGCGTCGGAGGAATCCGCGTCGATGTCCGAGGAGCTCGCGGGACAGGCGCAATCGCTTAAGGAGACAATGGGTTTCTTCACCATTGCCGAAGAATAGCCGAATCGAAGAGTAAGGAGCGCGATATGTTCAAGCGTTCATTAAATAAAGGCCTTGCGTTCAAGCTAGTGCTCTGGATCGGCGGCGCCGTCATGGCGGTGCTCAGCGTTAGTGTGATTTTCATTCTGACGCAGGTGTACGCGCTCGAGAGCGAGAACGCGCGCGCTTATCTCGAGGAAACGGCGTCGAACCACGCGGCCGAGGTTAAGACCAACATGGAAGGGGCGATGACCTGCGCGCGGCTCGTCGCCCGCACGCTTACCGCGTTTTCCGACATTCCCGGGGAGGATCGAAGGCGCATCGCGGACGATTTCCTGCAGGAAATCCTGCGGGGGAACCCGGGCTACTACGGCATTTGGGTATGTTTCGAGCCGAACCTCTTCGACGGCCTCGACGCCAAATACCGGGAATCCGCCGGCCATGACGCGACGGGACGGTTCATTCCCCATTGGTATCGCACCTACGAATCGACGGCCGCGGGCAAGGCGTCCTCGGGTGGCGGGACCCAGACGACGATCGAGCAAATCACGATCAAACGAACGATTCTTACCGATTACCTGGTTTCCGGCAAAGGCGACTATTACCTTCTCGCGCGGAACTCCGGTAAGGAACAGCTTATAGAGCCCTTCGTGA
The DNA here is from genome assembly GCA_035352395.1 of Treponemataceae bacterium. Lineage (GTDB taxonomy): Bacteria > Spirochaetota > Spirochaetia > Treponematales > Treponemataceae > Teretinema. The sequence goes on from DAOPXQ010000346.1 coordinate 1,043, forward strand.
GTCAAGCGGACGAAAGCGGCACGCTTCTCATGAGCATCGTCACGCCGATCAAGAACCGCTATGGGCGCGTTATCGGGGCGGCGGGAATCGATATCAGGCTCGCGGACATCGCGGCGCTGCTCGTCAACGTTCGCCTCTACCGTTCGGGATATATCGAGCTCGTCTCCTCAAGCGGGATTCTCGCGGCCTCGCCAAACCAAACGAGCATAGGTAAGCCATCCGAAGGATTCTCGGAATCCGGGGACAAGGCGTTCCTCGAGAAGCTTAACGCCGGCGAGCGGCTGGTTATCAAGGACGCGGCGCACGGCGGCGGCAAGGCGCTCACGAGGGCAATAATCCCGGTATTCGTCGGGAACGCGCTAAACCCATGGATCATCGACGCGATCGTCCCCGAGGGGGAAACCCTCGAGCGTTCGTTCTTTTTCATACTCCGCGTGCTCGCGGTATTTATCCTGGGCGCCTTCGCCATCATCGCCATCGTCGCGGCGCTCGCGAGATCGCTCGTCAGGCCGATCAAGACGGCGAGCGGCGCGCTTAAGGAGATAGCCGAGGGCCAGGGCGACCTGACCATGAGGATAACGGTATCCGGCGAGGACGAAATCGGCAAGCTTGCGGGCGACTTCAATAAATTCATCGCGAAGCTCGAGGAGATTATCTCTACCATACGCGCGGCGATGGATCGGCTCGGCAGGGTTGGAGAGGGACTCGCGGCGAGCATGGAACAAACCTCATCCGCGGTTTTCCAGATCAACGCGAACATCGAGAGCGTTAAGCAGCAGGTCACGAACCAGTCGGCCGGGGTAACCGAGACCTCCAGCACCATCCAGGAGATAACGACGAGCATTGACAGGCTCGGGGACACGATATCCAGGCAGGGCGAGAGCATCGCGGACAGCTCGGCGAGCGTCGAGGAAATGGTCGCGAACATCGAGTCGGTCACGAGGACGCTCGAGAAGAACGTCTCGCAGTTCTCCGCGCTCACTGAATCGTCCGAGAAGGGATACGGGATGATACGCGACGTCGTGGACCGCATGCAGACGATAGAGACTCAATCCGAGGGACTGTCGGAGGCGAACACGACCATCAGGAACATCGCGACGCAGACGAACCTGCTCGCGATGAACGCGGCGATCGAGGCCGCCCACGCGGGCGATACGGGCAAGGGATTCGCCGTGGTCGCGGACGAGATACGAAAGCTCGCCGAGGACGCGGCGAAGCAGTCGAAGGCGATCTCGAAGGACCTTCGCGAGCTTAAGAAGGCGATCGACCAGGTCGCCGAGTCGTCGACCGAGGCGGGAAGCGCGTTCAACTCTGTCCGCGAGTCAATCTCCGAAGTCAACGAGCAGCAGAACCAGATCAGGTACGCGATGGAGGAGCAGTCGACCGGCAACGCGCGCGTTCTTGACGCCCTCTCGCGGATGCGCGACCAAAG
>DAOPXQ010000347.1:0-2471 GCA_035352395.1 Treponemataceae bacterium
CGTGTTTTTCGATTCGGTACTCGATCGCCTTGTCGCCCGTCAGCGCCACGGAGAACGAAAGCGGCGGATAGCTGTGGAGCCGCGTTCCGGGCGCGCGGGCCTCGCTCGGGAGCATGCCGAATTCGCGCTTGAACGCGCGAGAGAACGAGTCGGGCGAATCGTAGCCGTACTTCACCGCTATGTCGATTACGCGCTCGTCGCCGGAGGCGATGTCGACGGCCGCGCAGGTGAGCCTTCTGCGGCGCACGTATTCCGCGGGCCCGATCCCGGTGACGATCTCGAACATTCGCATGAAGTGAAAGGGCGAGCAGTTCGCCCTTGCCGCGATGTCCTCCGTGGTGAGTTTCCCGGTCAGGTTCTCCTCGATATGCATGAGCGCCGCGGACATTCTCTGCTGCCAGTCCATCGTGTTTTCCCCCACGTTCAGTATCGTACGTCCGGGCGCGTCTTGCATAGTTCGTTATCCGATAATTTAGGGTTTCTTCGCCGGGTTGGGCCAACTCTTCCAGGTACCCTCGGGTGCCATGGTGTCCGGGAGTTCCGCCTCATAGGTCGCGATGCCAGCGGGATCGTCATTCCCGAAACGGCGATACCGGTTAGCCGGATCGTCGGTCGCGCCGAAGCAAACCTCGAGAGACCCGTCGGAAAGGTCCGCGTACATGGACCAGATCGTGCCGAGCCATTCGGTGTAGAAGTGGCAGGCGAGCCCGTCAGGAAAGCTCGCGGAAAGGAGTTTCTTCGCGGTCTCTACCGAGGCGCTCTTCGGCGCGGGCGCGTTCCTCTCGAGGAAGTCGTAGCGCTTCTGCGAGTGATCGTAGCGGAGTTCCGCCGTTCCCGCCATCGGCTCGTGAAGGTAATGGTTCGTGGAAAAGAGGAATCCCTCGCGCGCGCGCGTTACCGCGATCCCGTCGGGTCCTTTCTCGATGAGCGCCGCGTGGCCCGCCCTGTCCGCGACGAGTAGGTTCATGTGGAACGCGAGGGGGAAGGGTTCCGCGATCGCGATCGCCTCCTCCACCGTGCCCGCGCGATCGAGGATGGTTCGGACGAGCGACCAAAACCTGAATCCAACCATATCGGGGAGTGGGGCGTTCGGGTTTGCCGCGCTCATCGAGACCCAGAGTCCCGCGTCGTTGAGTCCGTCGGTACGGCCGAACTGCAGAAGCGAGAAACCCGTATGCGCGCGCCGTCCCTTGATCCTTACCGTCGAGATGGAGAGCTCGTCGTCCGTCGACCACTCGTAGCTTCGGCCGCAGATCACGTGTCCCGAGCTCGTGCGGTCTCCCAGCATGGCGAACTGACTGCAGCTCGAGGAGCGCGGCATCGTCACGGTGTAGTACACCACGGCCTCCGGCGCGACAGCGAGCTCCGAGGCGAATCCCTCGATCTCCTCGTTGAGGCCCGGGCACCACCGGTCGTTTAGCGTAAGAAGTCGGTCCGCTTCCTTAAGTCGTTCGATCTTGCCCTCGAAGGGCGACGTAAAAAAAGGAATCATGGGCGCGTGGTTTTGCTTCATCCATTTGGCGCGTTCTCGACCGACCGTCTTCGCGTCCCCTTCCAGGACCAAGCGCGTGTATGTTGCTTTCATCGTTATCCTCCGAAGGTAGACTACCCTTGGAAGCGTAATCCTTGCCCGACTTTTCGTGCCGGCCTGTGTCGGTCGATGATTTGAATTTTACGTAATGGTGCTTGACTCTAAAACAGAACGTTATTAACATAACACCGTAACAGTTAAGAAGGTGATGATGAGAAAAGCGAATCCGGAATTGGAAAAGCATATTCGGCAGGTTGCGCTGGAACTGCTCATGACGAAGGAACCGGCGGAGATCGGGATGCGGGATATCGCGTCCGCGTGCGAGGTCTCGCCGACGACGCTCTATTACTACTATGTCGACAAGGACGCCCTTTTTGAGCGCGTCAAGCTCGATTGCCTGGTCGATTTGGACGCGCATATCGAAGCAGGGACCGCATGCGCCGTTTCCTCGAGGGATAAGATGCGCGCGGGAATGAAGGCGTTCCGCGATTGGTCGTTCGCCAATCCCCGCGTCGCCCTTCTCGTGATGGATCGGTTCAAGCGTAACGTAACGGCGGCTCCCGGGGAGATGGAGGGTTATTACCGGAGTTTTTCCCTGGCCGAAAGACTTCTCGGATCCGACCCGGGTCTTTCGCGCGGCAAGGACGTCAAGCTCGAGGTGAATCTCGCGATCGCGATGCTCTGGGGCGGGATTTTCTCGATCTTGGTGACGATGACAAGCCCCGAATTCTGGGACAGAGGAGAATACTTTACGGATTGTCTGATCGACAGGATCATGACGCCTTTTTTGAATGGGGGAAAACGATGAGAATGACAGGAACGATGAATGGCAAAACGCTCACGGGCGCCATTATGGTATCGCTTATGTTGGCCGCGTCCTGCGCTGCGGGCGCGCAGGACGTGGGCGCCGCCGGAAAATCGGAATCGCTTGAGCTGGTTG
>DAOPXQ010000348.1:0-2441 GCA_035352395.1 Treponemataceae bacterium
CGGTCAGGCCCTCCGTCTCTTGGCCGACGAGGATAAAACCGTTCCCGGCAACCTGCAGTTTATAGAAGGGTATCGTCATTCGCGGCTTGTCCGAAGCGCATTGCGCGCGTCGTGGCGCTCGAGCGCGAGATCGACGAGTCTCATGACGAGATCGGCGTAGGGAAGCCCCGAGGCGCCGCACATCTTCGGGAACATCGAAATCGAGGTAAAGCCGGGAATCGTGTTGATCTCGTTGAGGTAGAGCGCGCCGTTCCGCTTGTCGATGAAGAAGTCGACGCGGGAGAGCCCGGAAACGTCGAGCGATTTATACGCGTCCACGGCCATCTGCCGGACCTTGCGCGTCTCGCCCTCGTCGATGTCCGCGGGTATCCGGAGGGAAGCGCCGTCCGGGTCGGTGTATTTCGCCTCGTAGTCGTAGAACTCGTGCGTCGGGATGATCTCTCCCGGGGTGTACGCGACGGGATCGTCGTTCCCGGTGACCGAGCACTCGATCTCGCGCGCGGGAATGAACGGCTCTATGAGAATTTTATCGTCCCAGGCGAACGCCTCGGCGGCGCGGGTTTCCAGTTCCTTGCGGTCCGAGGCCTTCGCCGCCCCGACGGAGCTTCCCGCGCAGGCGGGCTTTACGAACATCGGCCAGGACAATTCGCGCTCGGCCTTCGCGATCGCGGCGGTTCGGCGCTCGGCGTTTTTCCAGTCCCCGCGCTTGATGGCGACGAAGGGGACCACGGGGAGGCCCGCGGCCTGCCAGACTATCTTCGTCTTTTCCTTGTCCATGGAAACCGAGCTCGCGAGGACTCCGCCGCCGACGTACGGGACGTCGGCCATCTCGAATAGACCCTGAATCGTGCCGTCCTCGCCGAAGGTCCCGTGGAGCACGGGGAAGGCGACGTCTACGGGTAACGGCTTTCCGCCGGCGGTAAACGCGCCTTTAGGCCCGCCGCCGGGGACGACGGAAACGCGTTTTGACTCGTCGCGGACGATCGAGAGGTGGGCGTTGGCGTCCGAACGGACTTTTTTGACGAGGTCGTCTCCCTGGAGGTACCAGGTTCCGTCCTTGGCGATGCCGATCGCGACGATGGAGTGAAGCGCCTCCGGGATTGCCCTTATTATGGATGAGGCTGAAACGAGCGAAACCTCGTGCTCACCGGATTTTCCGCCATATAGAATCGCTATTTTCATTTTTTGCTCCATCCAATCTCGCCGAGGGCTTTTTTAGCCTCGGATATTTCGTCGTACGGAACCGTGCGGTCCCGGTAAATTATCGAGTTCTCGTGTCCTTTCCCGAGAAGGAGGACAAGGTCCCCGGGGCCCGCGAGCGAAAGCGCCTTGCGGATCGCCGTGGGGCGGTCTGGGATGATGAACAAACTCTCGCCGCGCTTTTTTTCCGGGCAGCCGGCCGCGATCATCTCGAGCAGTTCGGTCGGGTCCTCCCCGCGAGGGTCCTCGTCCGCGAGGATCACGACGTCTGAATAGTCCGCCGCGATGCGGCCCTGCTCGGGCCGTTTCATCGTGTCGCGCTCGCCGCCCGAGCCGAAGACCGATATGATCTTTCCCGCCACGCGCCTGCGGAGCGAGGGGAAGATCGCCTGGAACGACGAAGGGGTATGCGCGTAGTCGACGAGGAGCTCGAAGGGCTGCCCGCAGTCGACGACGGTCATTCGTCCCTTGACGGGAAGGAGACGCGGAAGCAGGGGGACGAGCTCCGCGACGGGTTTTTCGAGGATGCGCGAAACGACGATAAGCGTCGCGAGCGCGTTATAGACGTTGAAAGCGCCGGGTAGTTCGATGCGCGCGCGATACGAGCGGTCGCCCGGCTCCGTCAGGGTGAAATCGGCGCCGCGCGCGTCAGGGACGATGTCCGAGGCGGAAAGCCCTTGCCCGACGGGCGCCCAGGTTGAATAGCCATGGACGGGCTTTTTCGTGGCCGCGCGGAAATACGGCGCGGCGGGGTCTTCCTCGTTCACGACGCCGAAAGAGGGAACGGTTCGGCCTTTCTTTACGTGATCGTTGAGGTCGAGGGCGCGGAAGAGGTTAGCCTTATCGCTTTTATACTGCTCGTGGGTGCCGTGGAATTCCAGGTGCTCGTGCGTGACGTTGGTCATGATACCGGCGTCGAAGAGCACGTTCCCCAGACGGCCTGTTTTGGCCGAAAGCCCGTGCGACGAGGATTCGACGACGGCGTACTCAAGCCCGTTGTCGCGCATCTCGGCGAGTTTTTTGTGGATCGTGACGGCTTCCGGCGTGGTCTGGTGCTCGGGGTTCGGGATTACCTCGTCAGCGATGCAGTAGTCTACGGTCGAGATAAATCCCGCCCGCTTGCCGCAGAGCCTGAGGAGCTGGAAGACGAGCGATACGGTCGTGCTTTTACCCTCGGTGCCGGTAACCCCTATCACGACGAGGTCCCGCGAGGGATTCCCGTAGAATTCCGCGGCGACGGG
>DAOPXQ010000349.1:0-2435 GCA_035352395.1 Treponemataceae bacterium
GAATACATCGAAAGCAATCCCGGATTGCTCGCCATCGTCGTTCCGACGGAGAAGGAGATCGAGTCCCTGACGGCCGATCTTGATCTCGCCGGCCTCGACTCGGTCGTTTTGCCCTGGTGGGGAACTATGGCGTATCGATCGGTGCCTGCGGGATCGGTCGTGTTCGGCCAGAGGGCGGCTCGTCTTGCCGAACTTTGTATACCGACCGGTAGGTATACAGTTGATAAAAAGACGATTTCTATACCTACCGGTAGGTATAACAGCGGCTCCAACCCAAAAGTCCTCATAATGACCCAACGCGCGTTCCTGACGCCCGTTCCGCCTCCCTCGTACTTTAAAACCCTCCTGACGACCGTCCGCAAGGGCGACGCCTTCAATCCGGCGGGGCTCGTGGAACGCCTCGTGTCCTATGGGTATACCCGCGTGCCGCGCGTCACGGTACGCGGTGAATTCGCCCTACGCGGCGAGGTCTTCGATATCTATCTACCTGGCGAGACCGACGCGCACCGCATAGTATTCGAATTCGACGTCGTCGAGCAGATCAAGGCCTTTAATCCCGGCGACCAGAGCTCGCTCGAAAGCCTCGACGAGTTGGTCATCTATCCCGCCAAGGAAGTGATCTGGGACGCGGAGCGGATCGAGGCCCTGCGCGCGCGCGCGGCTTCCTTACCGGAATTCACCGACGGCGCGAAGGCTTTCGCTGACTGTCTCGAGACCCACGGAACCGCGGAGGGCGAGGAACTTTTCTATCCGATCGCCTTCGACAAATCGTCCTCTATCCTCGACTATCTCCGGGAGTCGAGCACGGCAAGCACTGCCGGCGAAAAAAACATCCCAGCCGTATTTTTCCTGGACTGGGACCGACAGGAGAACGCGCAGGAAAGCCTTGAGCGCGAATACCTTGGCCTGTATCGAAAGCTTCGCGGAGTGACGGGGGTTGAGGCCTTTGGGATAGAGAAGAACCCGCTTCTTGCCGAGGTTCCGGAGCCGCAGCGAGAGCTTCTTTCGTTCAAGCCGCTCGCCCTGTCCTGGGAAAAGCGACTACTGTTCCGGACAATACACGGCGACGACTCGCTCGCCGCGACGCGTCTCCATCTTGAATGCGACCCGCCGCGGAGCTTTTTCGGAAACATCGTCTATCTTCGCGAGGAACTCGCGAATCTCATAAAGAACGGCTGGAAGATATGCGTTTTCGCGGAGAGCGAGAACCAGGCGCTTCGCGTCGGGGAGATCCTGAAAGAGATCCCGATCGACATCGTGCCGCTTAACCTGTCGGCTGGCTTCGGGCTCTCGGAACTCAAGATACTGGTCATTCAGGAAAACGAGATCTTCGGGCGGCGCCGACATATCCCGAAATCGGTAAAGCACGCCAAGAGCGCCGTCATCGACACCTTCATCGAGCTCAATCCCGGGGACTACGTCGTCCACGTCAACTACGGTATCGGTCAGTTCAAGGGGATCGAGCGCGTGCGCGCCCTCGGCAACGAGCGCGACTACATCAAACTCGAGTACGCGGAGGAAGAGACCGTCTTCATCCCGATCGAGCAGGTAAACCTCGTCCAGCGATATATCGGCAACGAGGGCGAGAATCCTCGGCTTGATCGGCTCGGCTCCAAGAGCTGGGAAAACCGCAAGAACAAAGTTAAGAAATCCGTCGAGGATATCGCGCAGCGGCTCATCGACCTCTATTCGCGCCGCAAGGCGGCCCAAGGCTTCGCCTTCCCCAAGGACGGAGAGTGGCAGACCGCGTTCGAGGCGGCGTTTCCCTACGAGGAAACGGATGATCAGCTCACCGTCTCGGCCGAGATCAAGGCCGACATGGAAAAGCCCGTCCCGATGGACCGGCTCGTGTGCGGCGACGTTGGCTACGGCAAAACCGAGGTCTCCATGCGTGCCGCGTTCAAGGCGGTAATGGGCGGCAAGCAGGTCGCCTTCCTCGCGCCGACGACGATCCTCGCCGAGCAGCATTACGACACGCTCAACGAGCGCTTCGGGAAATTCCCGGTGCGCATCGCGCAGCTGTCGCGTTTCGTTACGCCCGCAGACCAGAAGAAAACCCTCGAGCGCGTCGCTGCGGGCGAGGTCGATATCCTCGTCGGCACGCATCGCATCATACAGAAAGACGTGAAGTTCAAGGACCTTGGGCTCATGATCATCGACGAGGAGCAGCGCTTCGGCGTCAAGGACAAGGAACGCCTGAAGGAGATGCGGACTAACATCGACTCGCTCGCGATGAGCGCGACGCCGATCCCTCGGACGCTTCACATGTCGCTCCTTAAAATCCGCGACATGAGCCTCCTCACTACGCCGCCGCAGAACCGTCACCCGATCGAGACCGTGATCTCGGAGTTCAACGGCGACCGCGTCGCCCAGGCGATCAGGCGCGAGGTCGAGCGGGGAGGGCAGGTATTCTATCTCCATAACCGCGTCGAGAG
>DAOPXQ010000350.1:0-2424 GCA_035352395.1 Treponemataceae bacterium
CAACTCCCCCCATCCGCTCGAAACTGCGTTGCGAGTCCAGCAAAACAAAAAGGCTACCCAGTCGGGTGGCCTTTTTTGTTTTTATGTCGTTTCTAGTCCCTAGGCCTTATCCTCCTTTTTTACCTTCTTCCAAACGCCGGACGCGAACCAGAGCGCGGCGACGAGGCAGGGGACGATCGGCGAGAGAGCCTCGCCCCAATAGAGGCCGGACGCGCCCCAGCGCAAGCCCCACGCGAGAAAAGCGCTCAGCGCCAGGCGCAGCGCGACGGAATGGATCAGCGAGTTGACCATGGCGAACAGCGTGTTGCCCGTTCCCGTCGCGAACGAGTCGAACGTGACCATCGCCGCGTAGAACAAAAAGTTGAACGAGCAGCAGATCGACAAGTATCGCGTCGCCTCGGAGACGACGGCGGGATCTGTGGTAAAGAGCCCGACTATGCCGCCCGCGCACAGCCTGATCGCGACTACCATCGCCGCGTTCATGCCAAGATTGATCGCGAGCCCGACGAGCGCGGCTTTTTTCGCGCGCGCGGGATTGCCGGCGCCAAGGCATTGGCCGGCCATCGTGATGACCGCCTGACCGATCGCCCATGTCGGCATCGCGACGGCGGTATTCACCTTGAGCCCAATACCCGAGGCGGCCGCCACCGTCAATCCGTGCGCGTTGAACATGCCCGTCGCGAGCACGTACGAAAGGTTGAGCATGCCCATCTGAGCCGCCGCCGGCAGCCCGATCTTGGCGATCGTTACGCACTCGCGGAGGTTCGGCTTGAGGTCGCTAAATCGCAAACCGGGGATCATGCCGCGCCGCGCAAGGCGAATCGCCGCGGTCGCGAACGATAGCCCCTGGGAGAGCACCGTCGCGAGCGCGGCCCCTCCCGCGCCCATTCCGAGCGGGCCGACGAATAAAAGGTCGAGAGCGACGTTCGCGACGACCGAAACCGCGCCGTAGACGAACGGCCCCGTCGAGTCGCCGAGCCCGCGCATTACCGCGCACAGGGCTCCGTACCCGAACGAGAACGCCGCGCCGAGGCTCACGACGACGAGATAGACTTTCGCCCCTTGCCGCGCCTCGGAGGGAACGTCCATCGCCGCGACGAGCGGCCCGCCGAAGGCGACGCAGGCCGCGGTTACCGCGAGCGCGCTGATGCCCGCGAGAGCGAAGAGGGTGCCCACGCTCCCGCGAAGGCCCTCCGTATCGCCCGCGCCCTTCGCCTTGGCCGCGAGGACCGTTCCCGCGACGGCGATTCCGTTCCATAGCGACGCGACGAGAAAATACATGCGCGAGGCGCTTTCCACGGCGGAAAGCCCCTCGCTCCCGATAAGCCTGCCGACGATCGCCATGTCCGCGAAGCTGTAGCAGGCCTGAAGCAGGTTGCCGAGAAGTATCGGCAACGCGAAACCTATAAGCCCGAGGGGGACGTTGCCCCTGGTCAGGTCTTTTTCCATATAAGTGATCTCCGTAAAATCTGTTGGTGAAAAAAAAAGCGGACGAGGCATCGTCCGCGGGTAGGCGTAAGTAATGGCGATATCGATGGAACGAAAAAGGCAAACCGATGGCGCTATCGCCGCAATCGCGTTCGCATGAGTCTTTCGTTCCGATGAAGTCGCTTGTTTGGGCCGTCAGTCGGCCCGGTCGTCCCCGCGCAATGTCTCATCGTTTCCATGTGACGGGGCGCTCGCAATGCACAGTTTCATAATGATCGGATTTTATTCGCTTAGCGCATGCTTGTCAAATAGCGGAGATTTTGGAGAATGGCATATTGTGTCAATCGGCGAAAATGGGTATAACGTATGCTTGGAGGGGATATGAAGAGGTTCATCCTGCTGGCAATTATCGCGTGCGCAACGGTATTCCCGGTCGCGGCGCTTGAGGGTTTCGAGACAAAGACGATCAAGGCGGACGTTTCCGAAAAAAACGTTTCGGTCGAGCTTCAGTACACGGAAGAGACCAAGAATCTCGTCGTCATCTACACGGTCAAGTACCGCAAATTCGACGAAGCCGACGCGCTTATCACGATTCGGGACATCGTCAAAAAATTCAGCGACGAGCGCGGATTCAAGCATTACAAAACGTATTCCGACGATATCATCAAGTATCACGGAAACGAGACCGAACTCACGCGTTTTTTCATTCTCTCGGAATAGTAGAACAAAGTTAGTTAACATCCACCCGGCAAAGGCCGGGTGTTTTTTTTGCCCTTGCGCGAGTGGCGGCGAAATGCATCGAACTACCGAAAAAAAAGCCGCCGCCCGCACGAACTTTCATTCGCTTGGGCGGCGGCCTCATCTCTCAGGCGAGCCTGGATTAGTATCCGAGCAGTGCCTTGTTGAACGCCATGTCGATGTCGGCGTTCGAGCTTACGACTTCGTTGACCTTCTTGTAGTCGATCTTCGCGGCCTGGATGGCCTTGAGGTCGCACG
>DAOPXQ010000351.1:0-2373 GCA_035352395.1 Treponemataceae bacterium
TGCCATATCCCGAGTCAAAACGCCTTCGCTGACCAGCGATTCCGCGCTTGCCCCCTGCTCATAGGAAGGGTTAAACTGAATGAGCGGGTCTGGCCACATCGTCTTGAGGCGACCTTCATCCTGCAGCGCCGCTTCGATTTGTGGATCGTCGATATCAAGAAAACTCTTAGAAAATGACTGATACTTATCCATCACCTTTCGATGGAAGGCGAAAATATCGATTGTTCCGCTCATAAAAGAAGGTCCTTTTTTTGATTATGCGCTCTGATTTGTAGCATATTTTACCATAGTAAGTCCTAAGGTGCAGTAGAAAAACCCCAAAAATGGGAATTATTATCCCTCGGCTCATCCCGCTTCAAACATATACTATGAACCCAAGCTGTAGCACTTCCCGTGACAGTTGTTACAAGAAACAACGTGTCTCGAAAACTATACACATTACGAGACACCGCCCATTTTATTCCCGATAACCCCTCGCCGCCGCTTCGAGCTCATCCCTCACTCTCAGGACCATACTTTCCGGTTCCAGAACCTGAGCCCCCTTTCCGAAAGACAGCACCCAGCTTACCATCTCCTCGACGCCACAGGCCGTAAAAGAAATGACGGTCGAGCCATCGCCTGACTCGGTAATAGTTTGATCGACACCCCAGGTACGCTCGCGCGCGTAAAACGCCGAGTCGCCCGTAAACCGAACCTTAAGCGTGATCGGCTCCTCGACGCATATACCGAACGACGGATTGAGGTAGAGTCCCGGGTCATAAGACTCGGGTATCGCGTACCGTATGTCGGTCGCGGCGAGCTTCTTGATGCGGTCAACGGCAAAGATCCGGATATTCCCCTCATGCTTCGGAACGCCCGCGATGACGTAGAGGGCATTCGAGTGGTCTACAAGCGTATAGGGATCGAACTCATAGGTCTTGGGCTCAGGCGACTTCACGGCCTGATACGTCACGGTTGCCCTCGTACCGCCCTCGATGCATGAGCAGAGGGTATCGATGATATCTTCCTTACCGTCGTAGGAAATACGTCCCTTAAAACTATAGTAGGTCGTGGTAACCCGCTTTTTCGGATCATGGATAACGGCTGCGTTGAGTTTCTTCTTGAGCGTCGCCATGCGATCGGCAAGGCGCGTATTGTCAAAAAGCCTCGTCCTGCCGAGTACCGATCGGAGCATCATCCGCTCAACATGGTCAAACCTGACTGGCAGCGTCCGTTTATACCGTTCCTCATTGATATACCAACGCTTCGAGTTCGTGTTCCCGTTATAATCGTCTTTATCGTAAAAGGGAATCCCGTAGGCGGTAAGCTTTTCCTGATATCGGTAGAACGTCGTACGTTGACAGCCAAGTTCCTCGCAAATCTCATTGACGCTTACCCCTCCGGGCCGTCGCATCAAATCGATAATGTCGAAAAGCATAGTCTCCGCATCCTGTCTCATGCAAACCAGTATAGCACTGTTGATCGGGATGCCCGTTAACCAAGTTTTTTTACACAAGAATTGTTAGGGTATTTAGAGACTGAACTACTATTGACTATTCCATGGTAAAGCCCGGCCGCGGGCGCTTGCGCACGCGGGGCGCCCCGGTTATCATGTAATTCACGGACGCAAATATGGATAGGGGGGGGGCAACGCCCATGAAACCCGGACGAAACGACCTGTGCCCCTGCGGCTCGGGAAAGAAATACAAGGACTGCTGCCTCGGGAAGAGCGGCTTCTCGGACGAGCCGACGGCGATGGAAATGCGCGGGACGCCGAGCCTCGCGACGGACGCGCTCAACGACATGCGCCGAATCGCGGGGGATCGGGAGTTCGCCTCGGCGGAGGAATTCCAGGCGTTTCTCGACTCCTACATGGCCATAAAAAACAGCCAGCCAATCGCCGATTTCGCGGGGCTTTCCCCCGAGGATATCCATATTATGTTCACCGACCGGCGGAAGGCCATCGAGCGGCTCGTGACGATCACGGGGCCGATAACGACGGAGGAGACGCGCGGTATCCCGGTACTACGCGCCGCGATCGCGCTCCTCCGCGAGCTTGAGCGTGGCCAGATCCGCGTGACCGCGAGCGGATACCTCGCGCCCGAGGCGGCCGGACGGTGGTTCGACGAGGCCTTCGAGCTCGAGGAATCGCCGCGCGTACGCGAGATCATGAAGCCGAAATCGGAATCGGGCCACATCCCGCTCGTCCGTTTCCGAACCTGCGTGTGCCTCGCGGGACTCGCCGAGGAGAAATCGTCGAAACTCTGCATCACCGAGATGGGTCGCGCGATCCTCGCGCGCGAGGACTGGGAAGCGCTCTACCGCGAGCTTTTCGCGGCAATGATCGAACTCTATAACGACACCGCCCACCCCGTGAATGACCGGATGATGGAC
>DAOPXQ010000352.1:0-2348 GCA_035352395.1 Treponemataceae bacterium
GGCTACGGCGCGAATCGGTTTACTGAAGGACTCCATGGCCGATCTCAAGCGGCTCCGGTGGTCGCAGGCGGGGTCGGCCGTCACGAAGTATTTCTACTCGGTTCAGGCCGATTACAAAATCGGAAAAATGGGCATTGACCGCCTAATCCCGGTAATCAACTGCATGGGATCGATGCAGTCAAACGAGGCGGCGCAGGCACTATCGATCTTTCTCGGCCTCCTCAATTCGGAAACCGAGCAGAAGAAAACATACAACGAGCAGTTAATGCTCGCGGTGATTCAGGCGTTGGGAGACCTTGGCGACAAAACCGCTTTTGACTATCTCCTTTATATCGGCTACCTGGACTATCCCGAATCGGTAAAGAAGGCCTCTCGCGACGCGCTCGCGAGGCTGGAATGGTAAGAAAGAAACTAACGATTTCCCCGGTATATCCCTTGGCCGCGTTTGGCCTGGGCGTGTTTTATCTGGCAACCGCCTTCCCGACGAGTCTTTCGGCACTCGTCATGATCCTCGCCATCGCGCTCGCGATGGCGAGTTTTTTTTCCGCGCTCTCCGCCGCGCTCGCGATAACGCCCGACGCGTCCCGTATGCGCGCGCGAGCGGCGAAAACCGCGTTTTTCGCAAGCGTTGGGATAACTGCCGGTCTATGCTGCCAGTTGCCGCTTCTTTCCGCGCGATCGCCGTTGCGCACCCTCTGTCCGTCGAACGAGATTATCTCAATCAGCGCAAAACTGATCTCGGACCCGATACCGTTTGGGATGGATCGGTATCTTGCCAAGTGCAGGGTAGTCGCGTGCGAATCATCCAAGGGAGCTCGGTTTTCCGCGAGCGGGCTCTGCTCGGTCGTGATCCCCGCCGAGACGGTCCGAGCCAGCCTACCGGGTTACATTACCGGATCTCGCGCGCCGGCCTTACTATCATCGGGTCTCGGGACAGCCTTTGACGGCCGCTTTTTACCCTACGACGGAATCTTCGGCGAATGCTTTTACGCGACATCCGCTCGCGCGCTAAAGAAGGGCATTGCTGTCACTGACGATCCGCTCGCGAGTCAACGCGCCGTACTCCGGCTTTCGCTCGCGAGAGTCCTTTACGATTGGGGCGCATCGGGCGGGTTTCTCTTCGCTCTATTAACGGGAAATCGCGATTACCTATCGCCTCGGCTCGAAAACGGCTTCAAGCGCACGGGGCTCACGCATATCCTCGCGCTCTCCGGAACGCATCTCTCGCTTGTCGCCCTGATCGCGTGCCGCGTAGGCAAGCGAGCGGGCGGAAAAAAGGGCGCGATCAGGCTTTCGATCGTCGCGATGCTGTTTTTCGTCTGGTTTGCCGGCGTCTCGCCGTCGCTCTCACGGTCCCTTCTCATGGCGTGCGCGCTCACGATTCTCGGCGCCGCGGGAATCCCCGTTTCCGTGCTTCCCGTTCTCGCCTTCTCGGCTTTCGCGCAGATGCTCGCGAACCCCGGCGACGCGCTTTCGCTCGGTTTCGCGCTGTCTTACGGCGCGCTCGTCGGCATTATCACGGTCGGCGAGCGCCTTCGCTTATGTATGCGAAAGTACGTACCGGATCGTATATCCTCGGAGCTTTCCTCATCCATCGGGGCGCAGATCCTTACGTCGCCGATACTCGCTTTTTCGGTGGGCTGCGTCGCGCCGATTGGGATAATCGCGTCCTGTCTCGTGTCGCTTCCCTCGTCGCTCTACATCGCCATCGGCATGTCGCTCGCTTTTATCGCGGCGGCGTTCCCGCCCGCCTCGGCGTTATGCGGACGATGCCTCACCGCGGTCTATGCGCCAATCGAGTCTACCGTTATGTTTTTCGCCGGTCCCGACCCATTGTCAATACCCGGTTTGCCCGGTAAAATAGCGATGACGTGCGTATGCCTGCTTTTTTTCGCGTTGGTAATGTGTTTTACCCGCAGGCTCGCCGACCGGAGGACTCAATATGGCCGTTTTGCCCGACTATGACTCGCCACTTGCCCTTAAGGCCTATCTTGACGCCTCTGATATGGCGATGCAAAAGAAATTCGGACAGAATTTCCTCGTTAACGGCCGGAGTAGGGAGCGGCTCGTCGACGCGCTCGAAATCGGCGAGGGCACGAACGTATGGGAGATAGGTCCCGGACTCGGCGCGATGACGCATGAAATTCTCGACAGGGGGGCAAACCTTACCGCGTTCGAGATCGATCGCGGTTTTTGCGCCGCCCTTAAGGGTTTCTTCGGCGATCGTCCCAACTTTACGCTGGTCGAGGGCGACGTGCTTAAAAACTGGAAAGGAATTCTCTCCGAGAAAGGCGTTCCCGATCGTCTCTTCGGAAATCTGCCGTATAACATAGCGGCGACGATAATCG
>DAOPXQ010000353.1:0-2343 GCA_035352395.1 Treponemataceae bacterium
AACCGCGTGCCGGTCATCGACGGGCACACCGCGTGCGTGAGCCTTGAGTTCGGCGACAAGAAGCCGAGTCTCGCCGAGATCGAGAGGATCTGGGAAGACTTCCGCGGCGTGCCGCAGGAGCTCGGCCTTCCGTTCGCGCCCGCGCGCCCGATCATCGTGCGCCACGAGAGCAACCGCCCTCAGCCAAGGCGCGACCGAAACGAGGACAAGGGCATGGCCGTCTCCGTGGGCCGCCTCCGCGAGTGCCCGATCTTCGACATTCGATTCGTCGGGCTTTCCCATAACACGATCCGGGGCGCCGCCGGCGGCGGCATCCTCAACGCCGAGCTCCTGAAGGCGAAGGGGTATATCTCGTGACCGACAAGAAGTTTCCGCTGACGAAGGCCGACCTTGCGGGGCTATCCGCCCAGTACCCGACGCCTTTCTATATCTATGACGAGAAGGGAATCCGGGAGCACGCGAGGCGCTTCATGAAGGCGTTTTCGCGGTTCCCGAATTTCCGCGAGTTCTTCGCGGTAAAGGCGTGCCCGAACCCGTACATACTCAAGATCCTCGCGAGCGAGGGCCTTGGGGCGGATTGCTCGAGCCTGCCTGAGATCATCCTCGCCGAGCGCGCGGGTATTACGGGCGAGAGCGTGATGTTCTCCTCGAACGAGACCCCGGAAACGGAGTACGTGTACGCGAACCTCAAGGGCGCGATCATCAACCTCGACGACATTACCCATATCGAGTACCTGGAAAAGGCGATCGGGGGAATCCCTGAGCTGATCAGCTTCCGCTATAACCCCGGCCCCTTGCGCGAGGGAAACGCCCTCATCGGCAAACCCGAGGAGGCCAAGTACGGCCTTACCCGCGAGCAGATCCTCCAAGCCTTCCCGATCGCGCGCGATAAGGGCGCGAAGCGGTTCGCGCTCCACACGATGGTCGCGTCGAACGAGCTTAACCCCGACTACTTCGTCGAGACCGCGCGCATGCTTTTCGAGCTCTGCGCGGAGATCAAGGCGAAGACCGGCGTCCGAATCGAGTTCGTCGACCTTGGCGGCGGCATCGGCATACCCTACAAGCCCGGCCAGAAGGCCGTCGACTACGACTACGTCGCGACCGGAATCGCGAAGGCCTATGACGAGGTCGTGAAGCCCGCGGGCCTTGATCCGCTCGGGATATCCTTCGAGTGCGGCCGACCCTTTACCGGGCCGTATGGCTGGCTCGTGACGAAGGCGATCCACGAAAAGCATATCTACCGCGATTACGTCGGCGTCGACGCGAGCATGGCGGACCTGATGCGTCCCGGGATGTACGGCGCGTATCACCACGTCAGCGTCGCGGGCAAGGAAAACGCGCCCGCTACCAAGGTGTACGACGTCGTCGGGTCTTTGTGCGAGAACTGCGACAAATTCGCCGTTCAGCGCGAGCTTCCCCCGATCGAGCCGGGCGATTTCGTCATCGTGCACGACGCGGGAGCGCACGGCCGCGCGATGGGCTTCAACTATAACGCGAAGCTGCGCGCCGGGGAGCTTTTGCTCCGCGAGGACGGAAAGATAATCGAGATTCGCCGCCGGGAAACCGTCGACGACTACTTCGCGACCCTCGACTTCAAGAAGCTCGGTTCATTTAAGGCATAATCGTCCGAAAGACAGTTTGAGCGATGACGTTCAACCGGCGGTGAAAGGAAACTATTACCGCCGTTTTTTTTTGTCTGACAAGAAAACGAAATGTGTGATTTTGGAGGTAATGATTAGTTTGGATTATGCGAAAGGGTAGGGGACGTCCGGAAAAAATCGTGTATTAAAGAATAAAACCGGACGCAAGGGTCGGAATGCAATGCTAAAATCAATCTATTAAAAGTAAGGGGCATAGATGACGGTGTCCATCAAGAAACGCGCAGCAATATCGATTCTACTCTTTTTCATGCTCCCCGGGCTTTTTTGCCTTGAGATGACCTTTCGGTTAACTCCCCAGGTGGCCATACCCGTCGGCGCGGGAACCATCGAGGTCCTCGGGTCGACCTATGATTATTATACCATGGGCGGAACCGTCGCGTTCAACGCCGATTTTACCTTTTTCAACATCGCCTCCATCGGGCCGGAGGTATGCTATTACATGGCCCCCGTCAATAACTCGGGCGATGCGGTGCATATCATCGCCGGCGGGCTCAACGTATCCGCGCATTTTTATCCTACCTCCCGCTGGAAAGTGCAATTCGGCGTTTCGGGCGGCGCTTACGAGGCGTTTAACTCGGATTCGACTTACGGCAACCTTTGGGGAAAGGCCCAGGCCGACGCGACGTTCCGGTTCTCGCCGGGGCTCGCGGCCGGCGCCTCGGTCGGCGGCGCCGGCGCGGTC
>DAOPXQ010000354.1:0-2342 GCA_035352395.1 Treponemataceae bacterium
AAGGAAGTCGAGGCCGTCTGCGCGAAGTTCCCCGTCCCCGGCATCGATTTCTAACAAACCGGCGCCGCAATAAGGCGTCATATGCCCGACTCGTAGTTCGCTTCGAGTCGGGCTTTTTTTTTAATCGCCGTTTCCCTATACTGGGGGTACTATGACCGCATTCCTTGAATACGCTGAGCTTTTTTGGGTGTTTTTCCGCATAGGCGCGATAACCTTCGGCGGTGGGCTCGCCATGCTCCCGGTTCTCGAGCGCGATCTTGCCAAGCGCCGATCGTGGATCACGGCGGAGCAGCTCGTCGACTATTACGCGATCGGTCAGTCCACGCCCGGCATCATCGCGGTCAACGTCGCCACCTTCGTTGGGTATAACCGAAAGGGCGTGCGCGGCGCCATCGCGACCACCGTCGGGATCGTTACCCCATCGATCATCGTGATCACGCTCCTTGCCATGTTTCTCAACAACTTCGCCGACATCGTCTGGGTGCAGAAAGCGCTCCGGGGCATCAACGTCGTCGTCGCGGTGCTGCTCATCTCGGCGGTATGGTCCGTCGGCAAAAAAACATTTATCGACTGGATTACCGTCGCGATCGGAATCGCCGCCTTTCTCGCGATGACGGTCTTTAACGTCTCGGGCGTCATCATCGTGTTCGCGTCCGCCCTTCTCGGGGTCGCGGTCAAGTACCGGCCGAGGAGTGAGCATGATTAGCCTATTCGAGCTTTTCTGGATCTTCTTTTACGTCGGAGCTTTCACGATCGGCGGCGGGCTCGTCGCGATCACGTTGATGCAGCAGGAGATTCTCGGCCGGGGGCTTATTACCCCGGAACGTTTCTACAACATGGTCGCGATCTCGGAGTCGACTCCCGGGCCGATCGGCGTCAATATGGCGACGTATATCGGATACGAGACGCACGGCGTTATCGGCGGGATCGTCACGACGATCGGGACGGTACTGCCGTCGCTCATAGTCATTCTGGTGATCGCGAAGTTTTTCGGGAAATTCCAGGAGAAGCGGGGCGTTAAGGCCGCGTTTTACGGGCTCCGCGCCGGCACGACGGGGATGATCGCCGTGGCCGCCTGGCAGGTTCTCACGATCGCCATTTTCACGTTCCCTAAGTTCGCGAAAAGCGGCCTGTGGACTGATATAGCGAACTGGAAATGCCTGGGGCTTTTCGCCGTAACCCTCGTCCTTTCCCAAAAGTTAAAATGGCATCCGCTCGTCTTTATCGCCCTCGGGGCCGTGTTCGGGGTAATCTTTCTATAGTTGTAAAAGAAATTTGTTTTTTTCTCGGGACGCGATATACTTAAGATCGTTACGCGGGGGTTTCGATCCGGTCCATGACTGAATCTCTCCCCTGCCCGAGGTTACATCCAGTGCCGGACATTTCCGCGGCGGAGCTAACTCCGCCGATGCGCTGCCGTAACGGGAAGATACGGGAAGGATCAGCAAACCACCATGACGCCGTCTGTCCTAGCGCAGACGAACGCCGGTTAGCTGATGCCGTCCCGTTTTTTTTGCCCTTCCCCAATAAGGGTATATCATAATAGGACTATTCGAGAATGAGCAAGAAACCGTTTTTCGCCCCGTCGTTTATAAGCCTCGCGCTTGCCGTGCTTACCCTCGTCGGTTGCGCCCTGGCAATTACGTCTCCGCTATTCGGCAGTTGGTCGATGCGGCTCAATGGAAATTATACCCGCGTCGCGACTTTTGCGGATACGACGTATCAAATGACGGTTAATGCGACCGATGGCACGAATAGCGTCGTCGCAACTGGAGAAAAAGGCACGTATACTCACGATGGCAATGCGGGAACCCTTACGCTTACGGCAACTGATTCATTTCAGGCATCCAGTGGTTGGACCTCTCTTTCTACTCCGAAAATCCGACGTCTGAGGTATTCTATTACCGGGTCCGCGCTAACGATTGAGGCATTGACCTTTACCAAGATGTAAATCGAATCCTTACAAATACTTTTTCGGTTCCTGCCCGGTGGTGCCGGCGTAGAGCTCGATGTATTGCTTGGCTGGGCTCATGTTGACCTTGGGCAGGAGCACTTCCTCGATCTGAAAGAAACCGACGTCCGTGGACATCTCGACGGAGATTCGGACCGGTTTATGCTTTCCCGCCTCGATGCGCACGTGCTCGATGGAGTTCGCCGAGTACTTGTGGATGTCGCCGGCCTTGGCCTCCGTGCTTAAGACCATCGGGATGCGCGCGCGGCCCTTTTCCATGTCGGAGCCGTCCGCTATCAGGATAAGCCCCGCCTCGATCGAGGCGATTCGACGCGACGCCATGTGGCCGATAATGCCCTCGAGGGCGACGGCGCGGATAACCACGCGGCGC